>DATERV010000020.1:0-2651 GCA_035271185.1 Lachnospiraceae bacterium
ATGGTCATCCTTTTGACTCTCCTGATACAGAGATTTCTCCATCAAATTATATTCCTTATAATCGAACGATTTATGGAAAGCCTACAGAAGAAGTGTTGAATAGTTGTGGTGTCGCAATTAATACAACTTTACTTGATTATATTTTTGATAACATGAAAAATACTCGTGACAAGAACGTGGGTGCTACTGTTGCTTATGATGCAAGTGGCAATGCGACTGTAGTGAAGATGGCTGGTTACAATCGTCTTGGTCGAAAAGAAATGCAGTGGGTTGTTTTTATGACTCAAGGGATGCCTGCCATTCAGCTTTCATACGAGTACAATCAATCAGATGAGCTTACGCATAGTCGTTTTGAGGAATGGAATGGGAGTGTTTTTGTAGCGAAGGCTGAACGTTACCGCAGCTATGATTCAAAAGGCCGTTTGATAAAAATTGAAGATGAAAATCATCAAAATATAGCCGCTTACGAATATACTCCAAACGGCAATGTAAAGCGTAAAAGCTATTACGATAAAGGTGTATTAGTTTACGATAAAGTGATTATCAGAGATGTGCAAGGCAGACCCACAGAAATTAGGTACGAAAAAAATGGTGTTGTTTTATATACAGATAAATTAAATTATGAAACACCTCTTGCGGGGCGCTTATCAGAAGCCGAACGCTCCTGGAAAAATATTCCGTCTAAAGGGAATCAGAAAAGAACAGGTAAATACAGTTATGATGATGACGGTCGCCTTACAAAGGTCGAAGCTCCATTAAGTGGTGAATATCGTTATGATGAATTGAACGGGCAGATGTCTTATAAAAAAGAAGGCGATAGTGTTATTGCAATGTCTTATTCCATCGATAAATACAGACCGAAGGGCTTTGATATTAATGGCCGTTCACCAAGTGGAACCGCTGAATATTTTAAGTACGATGATGCAGGGAATGTGTGGTATGATCGCCATGCCAAAACATCTTATAAGTTAAATGCCGCAGGGCTCCCCGAAGTGGCTTACATTCAAAATGAATATCATGCCGATTTAACACTTTCAGCAGTGAATGGTGGAGTTGTAGAAGATATCAAAGATATCATGTATATGAATTACGATGAGAGCGGGCAGCGAATCTGGACACGAATCAAAACAAAAGATGGTGATTATGCTGAATTTACACTATCTGGTGTGGGTGTTTACTCAGCAGATATTGGGGCTCAAACAGGAGATGCAGAAACAGTATACACCTTAAAACGCATGGATCTAGTTGCTGGTGGTTATCGAGATGGTGTTAATGGTAAAGCCTATTTTCCAGTGACAGATGCACAGGGCAATGTACGAGGCTATGCAAGCGATGAAGGCCTTGTCAGTGCCTATGACTACTATGCCTATGGTGGTGTAGAAGATATTGTAGTCAATGAGACCGATGACAAGAAGCGTTGGCAAGGTAAGGAGTACGATGGTGAGCATGGCAAGTACTACTTTGGTGCTCGTTACTTTGACCCATTCTTTGGAATGTGGCTGAGCCCTGACCCTGCAGCACAATTTGCAAACCCATATACTTATGGTGGAGATCCGATCAATGGAAAAGATTATAATGGCCTATGGTTTGGCATAGATGATGCTATTGCGGCAGGTGTAGGCGCTGTTGTTGGTTTTGCGACATATTCAATAACACATTATGATGATTGGGATTGGAAACAAGCAATGGTTTATACAGGAATCGGTGCTGGTGCTGGATGGCTTACATGGAATACAGGAGGAGCTACTCTTGCTACGGCTGCGGGAAAAACAGGCGGCTTAGCTGCAAATTTAACTTTAGCTCAAACAATGGGTTATGGTGCAGTAAGTTCTGGTGTTGGTGCCGGTTTTACAAGTGCTGCAACTTATACAGAAAAAGCAGCATATGGTAATAATGGATATTCCATTCAAAATTTAGAAGATAATTGGAATGCAAAAGACTTTGCAACAGCGACACTTACAGGTGCTGTGGTTGGTGCTGGTATAGGTGCAGGCATGGCAGGAGCTTCATGGGGGATTAGTTATTATTCGAACTTAGCAAGTCAAAAATTTTATGAAACACCAGATGAAAAATTAAGTGAGGCAGATCAATTCGTTAAAAAGAATAGATTGCGCCGAAGTCCTGTAGATAAAGGCTGGGAAAGCGCTGGAATAAAGAGAGATGATAATTTAGTTAGTGATGTTCTTACTGGTAAAGTTGATCGTGGAAGTGAGTATGCAAATTTTGTGGCAAAAAAAGGATTTTGCGGAGATGGATTATGTCAGCGTTTTGAAGGAGGTTTACATGTAGATATACCAGACATTGGTAATGCAGTAGGTCATTATGATTATTTTGATCCATCAGAGGGAATGCTTCAAACATTAGGCCATATTTTTATAGAGGTTCCCTTGGGAAAAACAATTCTTGGCTCATCAGTCTCTTTTCTTGAACCCAGCCTTGTTGTCCCACTAATAAATGGCTTTATTTTTGATTGGGAAAAAACAGAATGGTTTTGGTAGGTATAGTATGAAAAAAATAATCCTTTTAATTGTGGTATTTCTTTTTACAGGGTGTTATTGTAAAACACGTTCATTTGAAATGGCTGAAAAGGAGATAAAAATAATTGAAAATTGGTATTTCACTTCAAAAGTTTTTGATTTAGAAAAGTGTAG
>DATERV010000021.1:0-2040 GCA_035271185.1 Lachnospiraceae bacterium
CCGGCAAGTAGCCTATTCCGTTTCGCATAGCATCTATGGGTTTCTTTATCTTAATAATTGTGCCATTTTTAGCGACTGTTCCCCCCGTAACTTTGTCTGCTCCAAAAATGGCACGAGCACATTCACTTCGCCCGGAACCCAATAATCCGGTGAATCCATTTACCTCACCCTTTTTAATATAAAAATCAAATGGTTTTATTCCAGCAGTACTTACCAGTTCATTTACTTCAAATATAGGCACTGAGGAATCCTTAGCATCATAGGCAGTATATTCATTTTGGATATTAGACAGATCATCCAAGTCTTTTCCCAACATTTTGGATACCAGCTGCACACGGGGAAGATCCTTGATCTCATATTCTCCCACCAGCTTTCCATCTCTCAAAACCGTAATCTTATCACATACTTCATAAACCTGATCCAGGAAATGTGTCACAAAGATAATTCCTACACCTCTATCTTTTAGATTACGCATGAGTTTAAATAATTTTTCTACTTCCTGTTCATCAAGAGAAGATGTGGGTTCATCCAAAATAAGTACCTTACACTCCATATCTACTGCGCGGGCAATGGCTACCATTTGCTGAACCGCTATGGAACAGCTTCCCAGTTGCTGAGTTGGCTTGGCAGAAATGTCCAGCGACTTCAACAGTTTACCGGCTTCCTCATTCATTTTCTTGAAATTCTGTAATATATTTTTTGTACGACCTATGTACATATTTTCTGCTATAGAAAGGTTGGGGCAAAGTGTAATTTCCTGATACACAGTGCTGATACCATTCCTCTGCGCTTCCTGTGGAGAATGTATGACCACTGCCTTTTCTTTTCCCTTTAGATATATCTGTCCTTCATCCTTAGCATATACACCTGTCAATACCTTTATTAATGTTGACTTACCGGCACCATTCTCACCCATGAGCGCGTGGATTTCTCCCTCATACAGTGTGAAATCTACACCTTGTAGTGCCAGTACTCCCGGAAAGCTTTTATGTATTTTTCTCATTTCTAATACTATTTTATCATTCACGGGTAAAGTCACCTCCTCATTCACTATGCACTAATCCTGAAATACGAGAAACGCGGCGTAAGCGTGAATATCATTGACGCTTCGCCGCGCTTTTCATTTCATTGAGAAGTGACTTTATTTAGATTCCGTAATTATTAACATCTTCCTGTGTAATTGTATTAGCGTCAAATCCTTTTTCGTCCATAATAATCACTTTTTCAGTAAGGGTCTTTCCACTCTCAAGATCCTTAATGATCTTGTCAATATAGGATGATTGGAAAGGATTACACTGTCCATCATAATTCCAATTCTTTGACAGTAATTCTTCCAAAGCCCATTTATTGCAGTCAAATCCGATTATGATGACATCTTTGCCCACTCCGTGAGAAATGTTTGCTTTGTCAAGAGCTGCAACTGCGCCCTTTGCCATATTATCATTTTCAGCATAGATAACATTGAAAGCTTCACCTGAATCGATAACAGACTGAACAATCTGCTGTGCTTTTTCAGCACTCCATTCTGCGGTCTGCTGTGTAACCAGGTTCCATCCATCTGATGCAACTGCAGCATCAAGTGCTCCTGAACGGCCCTTCTGTGCTGCTGATGCCATAGTGCCCTGTATATGAATAATATTGTATTCGCTAAGTCCCTGAGTCTTTAACCAATCAACTGCTGTCTGGCCTTCTTTTGCCATATCAGATACGATGGAAGCTTCATATAAACTGGGATCAGCATCAATCGTACGGTCAAATAAAATTACCTTAACGCCTGCGTCTTTTGCATCTTGTAAAACAGAATCCCAACCTGCAGTTTCTGCCGCGGAAAGGAGAAGATAATCAACTCCATCCTGAATGAACTTCTGAGCATAAGCTATCTGCTCATCATTTTTTAAGCTGTAAGAAAAGAATGCCTCATATCCGTTTGCTTCCGTAAAGGTTGCTTTTAAATCCTTGTCATTAGCAGTACGATATCCAGATTCATTGGGATCATTGTTGATAATTCCTACCTTAATCAATCCACCTTTTCCGGATGTT
>DATERV010000022.1:0-5858 GCA_035271185.1 Lachnospiraceae bacterium
CTTTGCCTGATATAATAATGCAGTGCTCTATAAAATCATCTAACAAAGGGGGAAGTCACAATATGATATGCCCAAAATGTGGAAATCAGAATGTGTTTAGTCAGGCAGTTACAGACACAAGTACAAATGAAAAGACGAAAGGATTTGGGTGGATTAAATCCTGTATAGGGTATCTTTTATTTAGCATACCTGGAATCCTCTGCGGTCTATGCGGTATGGGTAAAGGCAAATCCAAAACAACTACAACAACAAGGATCGTACATGTATGTCAAAATTGCGGGAATCGGTGGTAAACTTTCTTTATGAAGCCGGTAATAAAAGTGGATGTCATCTGATGCCTGAACGGAGCTTTTTTTATAAGGGCCACCAGTTTCCTGTGTGTGCTCGTTGTACAGGTGTTACCATAGGACAGGTTGCAGCACTTATAGCCAATCTGTTTACTGATATCTCCTGGACCATCTCAATCGTTTACTTAAGTATCATGGGCATAGACTGGATGTTGCAGGAAACCGGCATCAAAATGTCCAATAATTTCAGACGTCTTTTTACGGGCGTACTGGGAGGGTTTGGACTGTTTAACCTTTATTGTATACTATGGAAAAAATTATTTTTTCATTTTTGGACTAAAAATCAGCGCTGCAAGTAAGCCAAAGATTAGAGCGCCGCTGCAACCTGCTGCTCCAGCTTTAAAACCGCCGGAAAAAAGTCCAATGAAGCCTGTCTGGTCAATACCGTCTTTTACTCCCTTCATCAGCACATGACCAAAGCCAAGAAGAGGTACTGATGCACCTGCTCCGGCAAATTCTAAGAATGGTTCATACCATCCAAAAACACTGATGACAGCTCCTAAGCATACAAGCAACACCATAACCCTACCTGGAAGCATCTTTGTTTTTTCCAATAATATCTGTATCAGGGCACATATCAGTCCGCCTACCCAGAAAGCATTAAAATAATCCATGATTTCTGTTCCTCCTTTTGGGATGAGATTTCAAATCATGAATTATTATGTATGTATTTCTTTTTTTTATTCTTTTTTCAAATTACTGCTGTACTTAAATCATGCTTAATTCGCTTGCCCTGTCACAGACCTCTGCTGCTATCTCTCGCAATTGTTTTCCTTCACAGTCTATAGTAATATGGGCGTATTTTTCATACAAGGGTGTTCTCTCTTTGTATAAATCCAATAAGGTCTGTTCCGGTCTAAAAGTCACTCCTCTGGCATTTAAATCTCCCAGCCGTTCCACCAAGGAATCATATGTAAGATTTAGATAGACCACACACCCAATTCGGCTTAAGTGCTCCATAGCTTCCTCTTCGTAACAGACACTTCCTCCTGTGGCAATCACTGATTTGTCAGGGTTGAGAGACGCATTTACCTGATTCTCCAATTCCCAGAAACCTTCTATACCATATTCATCAATCAATTCATAAAGCAGTTTCCCGTAGGTTTCCTGAATCACCAGATCAGAGTCTACAAACCGGTAACCCATTCTTTTTGCAGCTACCACCCCTACCGTACTCTTTCCTGCACCCGGCATACCAATCAGTACAATGTTGCTTTTTGTATTTATCATTCTCATTCTTTTTTCACTCGTTTCCATATTTATCAAACATCTAACATGGAATGAGCCAGATAAGCTGTTACTTCTACCTCGCAAAGAACATTCTTGGGTAAAGTCTTTACAGCTACACAGCTTCTGGCAGGTTTCTCTGTAAAATATTTGGCATAAACTTCATTAAAAGCTGCAAAATCATCCATGTCTGCTAAAAAACAAGAAGTTTTTACGACCTGTGAATAATCAGAACCTGCTGCTTGCAATAAAGCACCTATGTTCTTCATAACAAGTTCAGCCTGTTCTAATATGTTGGATCCCTCAATGTTACCGGTTGATGGGTTGATTGGAATCTGTCCGGAAGCAAATAAAAAGTTTCCTGCAATCACTGCCTGTGAATAAGGTCCGATTGCTGCGGGTGCCTGATCAGTTGTGATTTTTTTTACCATTTTGATATCCTCCTTCATTTTGGGGCTCAGGCGCATCAAATTGTGCCGTTACATAGAAGCCTCTTTCATTTTCAACAATATCTGTTACAACTCCTTCTCTGGTAAGCATCCTGTCTCTAAGTGGAATGTTACCTGACATTGCAAGAGAAGGATCAATTGTATAGTAATAATTACTGGGAAGAACGCCTTCTGTGACTGTGATATTCTGCCCCACAGCAAGTAATCCCGGTCTTTCCATTTTAAATACCATTGTACGCATAGCAGCCTCCATATCGCTTTATTGTATTAAAATGCACCCCTGATTGCAAGAGGGTGGGTGCTAATCAAGTACTAGATTAAAACTCCCATGGTAGGGGGAACCTTCTGGGAGGAGGGTGCCGTAGGCAGGATAGGAGATACATACTTCTGCTTTCGTTCTTCCTAATGCCATAAGCAGGGCGCGTACAGCTGTATCTATTTCTTCCTTACTTGTTGCGGTGGTTTCCTGAATGAAGAGTGTATCCGTTTCTTCTCCCTGCAGCCTATATAGGAAGCCATATTCTTTTTCACCCACAGAAATACTGCTTAAGGTGGCTCCCTCCAATAGATATGATTGAATAGCGTATGCCACAACCTCCTCAGCTAATCTGAGATGGCTGACATTGTGAAGCTCTTTTTCCCGAAGTACACTGTAATCTGATACAGTGATATCTTTGATTCCTTTGAATGGCGGATTCTTGTGGTGTTTTTCACAAGGATTTATACTGGAACTGATTACCTGCAAAAATGCCTTCTCAAAGCAGCAGGAAAAACCTCGTTTCCTGTAAAATTGCTCCAGACTTTCCTCTGCCGGCACTAAAATACCACATTTTTGTTCTTTTACTAATATTACTTTTACATACTCAAGTAGACTGGTACTGATTCCTTTATTACGAAATTCCTTTTTAGTTGCTACAGCATATATGTATTCTGCAGGATTGTGAAGCACCTGTTCCTCCGATACTTTTTTGAGAGTTAATGTGGCAGATAGGAGGCAGAGAAACCCAGCCACCTTGTCCTCCTCCGTATAGATACAGACACGAACGTTTTCGGCACACTGAAAAAAGAAATTCTCTATATCTTCTCTACTGTCTCCAAAACTTTCCTGCCAGATTTCTATAATTTTCAGCATATCCTTTTTTTCTGCAAACCGCATCAACCTAATTCACTTCCCTTGCCACAAATTTTTCCAGCATTATGGGATGATAGGATTCCTTTGCCTTCCTAAGTCCTTCCAGGCCATCATCCTCTTCCCTATTCACATACTGATAGTCCTGCATCTCATGTCTCACATATTCCCTGTTGATGACAGCATAAGCACCCTGTACCTCGAAAAAAGCCTTTTCTATATGAACAGCATAGGTATCCTTATTGATTGGCTCCCCTATGGTAAATCCAACTACTTTAGAAGACCGGTATAGTATACCACCGGTAAACTGCAGCTGATTAAAATACCGAAAAGCATTTTTCACCACATCCTTGTCAAACAATGCACCTGTATTTCCCTTGTTCGCATGCTCTTCATACCAGGTATCAAACATGGACTGACATTCCTTCTTATTTTCTGATGTCAGGGTTTCATATTTCCAGTCATTACCATCTTCAAATCTCGCGATATGGTTTCTTTTTCCATGAAATTTTTTTCCGGCCAGTGTTGACAAGTCTTTTACAGGGTACAAATAGTCCCATTCTGACCTGGTACTCTCTATCTGAAAAACACCGGGATACAAATCTGTAAGTAGTTGTGCTTCAGTCTTTGTAAAACCTCTAAGGAGAAACGGAACTCCCATTTTCTTAGCATCTCTGCGCATAAATTCCAAGGCTTCCTGTAAGTCTCCGTCTCCCGCAGGATATAAGTACTGATATTCACCTGTTCCCGGTTTCTGGCTCCGTGTACAAAGCATGCCTCCATTCAAAGCAACCTGTTGCTTGTATAAATCCTTCCATATAAATAAATTCCCAAAAGTATAATCACAGCCCTGATAACTTGACTTTTTTAATAGCGGAGTTATCCATAAAGCGTCCTCTAATTGTATCTCTCTAAACTCCATAATATCCTTCCTTGCCGGAATCTGCATGTAACTACTTGCATAGAATCAGTATTTTATCCATGCAATTATAGCAGATTCCGATCAAAAAAGCTATATACTCTCAAGTACCAGTGCATGTGCTATACCCGGTACCGTTTGGCCTTCATTGAAGCTGATTTTGCTTAACAAAGCGCCTGTTGGCACAAAGAGTACCTTCTTCCAGTTTTGATCTCCCAGCTGTTTTAAGATATATGCCGACAAAGTAACAGCGCAACACCCACATCCGGAGCCACCGGCATGGGTATCCTGGGTGGATGCATCAAATATCTCCATACCACAGTCCATATGCCTGTCTGCAATATCATATCCCTTGTCTCGTAAAAGATCCAGCAGTACACGCTGCCCCACACTTCCCAGGTCTCCCGTAATAATTTTATCATAGTCCTCTGGCTGACTGTTGTAGTCATCAAAATGAGCTGCTATGGTAGATGCGGCTGCCGGTGCCATACAAGCACCCATATTGAGTGAATCCTTCAATCCAAAATCCACAATTTTACCTACTGTCATTCCTGTTATACAAGCCTTTGTTTCTCCTTCTATTTTTCGACCCAATACAAAAGCACCGCTGCCGGTTACCGTCCAGGAAGCAGACAGTGGTCTCTGATTGCCATATTCTAGAGGAAATCGAAATTCTTTTTCAGCACTTGCAAAATGGCTGGATGTTACACAAATAACATAATCTGCAAAGCCTCCGGAAATAGCCATTGTCCCAAGTGTTAATGTTTCTCCACAAGTTGAGCATGCTCCATATACTCCTAATAGTGGTATATTGTAATTCATAATACCAAATGATGTGGCAATAGATTGACCAAGCAAGTCACCTGCAAATATATACCTCATGTCCTCCGGCTTCTTCTTTGCTTTCCCAAAAGCCATATAGACTGCATCCTTCTGCAGGCTGCTCTCAGCTTCCTCCCAGGTCTGACATCCAAACATATCGTCTTCACCCACCATATCAAACAACAAACCCAGAGGACCTTCTCCTTCTTTTGTTCCTACTATGGAAGCACTGCCAATAATATAGACATCATCAATCAGCTTAATGCTCTGACTTCCTATTGTACAAACCTTCGTTTCGCTCATAACCCTCATTTCCACACTGCCTCTGCCAAACTGAATACAGAAAGCTACAACTGTCATTTTTTCCTTTAGTATGTTAAGAGAGTTGTAAAAATATACATAAAAGCAGTATACAATTTCATAAAAAAAGCCCCTAAGGGCTTTTTATTCAAATCTTCCTTCTACTACCATACGGACCAGTTCATCCATTTCCTGATCAGAGGTTACTCCACTGCTTCTCTCCCGCAGTACTTCTCTTTCTTCATCTGTCATATTGCCTACCGTTTCTGCTGCCGTTTCGTTTAAGGCGAAGGCCACTGGCAGTCCCCAGAACATATTACCTCCTAAAGGTTGATTTACTCCATTATAACCGTCCATACCCTTTTCCTTTCTTTATTACCTGCTAATAAAAAACTTTCCAAGTTTTTCATTTTCAAAGGAGAGTATGTCCGAAAATTACATTAGTATTCCCGAAAGTTAGCAATCATGGAATATAACTAAAGTTAATTGATAAGTTTTAATTATCAGATAGATCAATTTAATATATTTTACATATTGTTAATTGGTTACTATAATGAATGATGAAATCGGTAATTGCAAAATGAGATACTAAATGAAGAAAGGACTTATTGATGAAAAATATGAACCGGAAGCTCCTTTGGGAGTTATTTCGTACCGTATTTACC
>DATERV010000023.1:0-6841 GCA_035271185.1 Lachnospiraceae bacterium
GTGCTCGAAGGGATTCGAACCCCCGACCCACGGCTTAGAAGGCCGTTGCTCTATCCGACTGAGCTACGAACACATGCGGTCAAATACACCGACGAAAAATATCTTACCGTATCAGAGAATGATTGTCAATACTATTTTCACCAAAAAATAATTATTCTATTTACTTTATGCCAAAACTTCATATAATACTTTGATATCTTCCAATTTTCCACCAACAATTTCACCATCCGGCAAACGTCTGAACTGGTTTAAGAACTTCCAAGCATTCTCACAACTATGGTGCCTAACCTCATGTCCCTGTCCACTTACACAACCGAATATGGAGTAACAGCAGCCATTTTCACTGGTAAACAGATTTAATGTAAGTACACTGTTTCTCTCTTCATCCCTCAGCTTGTAAACTATGTCTCCATCCATTCCCCAGATGGGATTAATCCATTTATCTTGTTCTTCAAATTTCACATCATATTTGGTGGTTGCTTGATTGACTTTCAGAACATAAGCCATACGATCGAGACACTTTTCTGCCTGGAATGGCAATTCCGGCAATGGTGTTTCCTCTCCGCCTACATAGAATACGGGAACGATGGTATTCTGATTGATGTTATCAACCTTTCGTCCATAAACGTTCTCTCCCACTTCAAAGGTAGCATCCATTGGTGCTACAGCAGCAACGACATAGGGGTATTCCTGATAGAAATCCCAAGACTTACAGCCACCCATTGAAAAACCGGTGGAATAAATCTTCTCGCTGTCAATATGATATTTCGTCTTAAGCTGTTCAATCAGTTCAATCATTTCTGCTGCTGTACTGTTTAAGTGATTTTCCACACATACCAATAAAAAGTTATACTTATTGGCAACCATGGACCATCCGGACAGACTGGCCATACACATAGCAGAATCTCCACCACCATGGAAACACATAACCAGAGGAACACCCTGCTTTTGATCCATTATGCCCCTATTATAGTAAGCTACATATCCGACCTTATGGGTCTTGGTATCCTTATCATCACCCAGGTTATCCTGCGAGGTAGCAACTTCAAAACAGCCTGGCTCCACTGCCATACCCATCTTTTCAAGGTCAGCTTCCTTCTCCAAGTGACCTACCATACGGCGGAACGTCCCTATAAACTGGTGAAAGTCCTCATCATAATCAACCGTATCTTTCACTAAAACATGCTCTAAAGATGCCTTCAGAACTTCATTTGTCTCCTCATTATTACCGATTGAAACCACCGGAATATCCTTTGCTAATGGCTTGGGGGTAACACTTAGGTTCTGTAAAATACAAACCACAGGGGTGATGTCTCCCTTGCCGTAAAGACCATCGCCTTCCACCCTTTGTAAACAATTTTGTGCAATATAATCAGCGGATGTACCAAATCCGTAAAGATAGGTACGAAGAACTGCTCCTCTGATATGGTACCCACACCAGTTCCCTGTAAACCGATCACGCATCACTGCAGCGCCATCCCGATAATACTGGTGAATTTTGGATTGGGAAATAATAGAAGCAAATAAGTCGGCAGGTGCTTTACTCCATCCCCCTTCATTAACAGGGTAGAAAAAGACTACACTTCCTCCAAACTCTGCTGCGATTTTGGCTAATCCACTTTGATCAGCAAATCTCTTAGCTTCTTCCATCGTATTTTTCTTTTCTTCAAAAATCATTAAATAAGGTGCTATGAAACCAAAATTAATAATATCTGTGAGCAGTTCACTCTTCGGTACATACACCTTTGCTTCAAACTGTTCAAAGGTATGGCTCCACATTTTACTTCCATCCTCTAAGACTTGTACTTCCGGCATTTTATCCATATTCAGTAACCCCCAATATTACTATTAATCACTTACCTGTCCCGCTTTAAAATAGATACAAACTATTATAACTTTTTTTATCATAAATAACAAGCTTCTTAGAGCTCATTCCCATTCTTTCTACCTTCCAGGTAAGCTAGTGCGTTATCCATAGTAGTTTCACTGATTGCCAAGAGTGCCTCTCTGGTAAAGAAACCTTGATGTGAGGTTACGCATACATTGGGGAATGATAAGAGCCTTGCCATGGTAGAATGTTCTAAGATTCTGTCTGACATATCTTCGTATACAGTTCCCGTTTCTTCCTCATAAACGTCCAACCCGACAGCAAAGAATTTTCCATCACGAATACCCTGTATCAGATCTTCAGTCTTAATCAAAGCGCCTCTTGAAGTATTTACTAAAATGACCCCATCTTTCATTTTCTGAATGGTATCTTTATTGATCATGTGGTAATTCTCTTCTGTTAATGGACAATGCAGTGAAATTAAGTCAGATTGTTCCAATAGGTGCTCATAATCCACATACTCAATAAAATCAAGGCTCTTATTGTGATACATGTCGTAGCCGATTACCTTCATACCAAAGCCATTACAGATTCTGGCCATAGCTGCCCCTATCTTACCGGTACCCACAATACCTGCTGTTTTACCATACAAATTCACGCCCATAAGACCGGAAAGGTTAAAGTTGTTCTCCCGGCATTTAATATAAGCTTTATGCATATGCCTATCCGCAGTCAGAACCAGTGCCATTGCATGTTCTGCTACTGCTTCCGGCGAATATCCGGGAACGCGCATCACAGTCATATTGGATTCTTTTGTTACATCCAAATCCACATTATTAAATCCTGCACAGCGCATGAGAATCAGTTTCACTCCACACTTATCCAGAATTCTTATGGTTTTTTCTGAAAGATCCATATTTACAAATGCACAAACCGCCTTATACCCATCAGCCAGCCTTGCTGTCTCAGGAGTAAGATTCGGTTCAATAAAGGTAATATCGATGTCATGATAAATACCACTGTTTTCTAATCTCTCAAAAAACTCCTTGTCGTAACTCTTTGTCCCAAAAAACAAAATATTCATTAAAATACTCTCCTTCCTTCGTCTCATCCTTTATTATAGAACATTCTGTAAAAAGAATACAAAAAAAGCAGGGTGAAATCCCCCGCTTCCATAATTGCTTCGCACCCAGCAGGGTGAAATCCCCCGCTTTTTTATTGCCTGCAATATGCAGGGTGAAATCCCCCGCTTTGTCCGACTTCGTCGGACCTTTGCTTCGCACATTATGCCTCGCATAATAAGCGGGTGATGGGAATCGAACCCACGTGACCAGCTTGGAAGGCTGGTGTTCTACCATTGAACTACACCCGCATTTACGTCGGGGTGACAGGATTCGAACCTGCGACCTCCTGGTCCCAAACCAGGCGCTCTAGCCAAGCTGAGCCACACCCCGTAAATATATATGAAATTCTTTGTAATTTGCAACGCAAGAATTATTATATAATACCAATGGGATGATGTCAACTGATTTTTAACTTACATCGTAATAGATATGACCATGTGTATCACATATGCTGATTGTAGTGCCTATATATACCTTAAGGTAATGTGTGCCTCTCCAAATCTGTCAATATCCATAAGTACATAGGAAGCTTTTCTACCATCCTGTCTTGGATAGGAAATACTTCCCGGATTGATAGCCATCACATCGTTCTCTAACTCAAGCATTGGTCTATGAGTATGTCCATAAAAAACAATGTCCACTCCACGGGCCCTGGCTTCCTGTTTCAAGAATTCTGTTCCCATGGTAACATAATAATTATGTCCATGTGTAACCCAGATATGATATTTTCCTATGTCAAATTCCAGTTCCATTGGCAGCTGGGAAAAGAAATCATTATTACCCGCTACCATATGTACCGGGCATCCTGCCTTTTCTGTAATCGCATATTCACTACCTTCAATATCTCCACAATGTATCACCATGTCAACAGGTTCAACCATTTCCAGTACATGAAAAAAGTTGTCATTTCGCCTATGTGTATCGCTAACAATCAGTACCTTCATTATCGTTCACCATTACATGATTTCTTTCATTTTTTCTTTCATGGCACGCAATGCCCTTCCCCTGTGACTGACCTGATTTTTTTCCTCTTCTGTCAGATCCCCAGTGGTCTTACCCAAATCCGGTACATAAAAAATAGGGTCGTATCCAAATCCACCCTTGCCACACTCCTTGTGGGCGATACTGCCCTCAATCACTCCTCTAGTAGTGATTTCCCTGCCGTCTGGAAATATTGCTGCAATGGCACAAACAAAGCGTGCTGTTCTTTTCTCATCAGCAACTCCCTCAAGCCTTTCTATCAGGTTATTATTCTTTATTGTGTATGAGGTGGTCTCCCCAAGATATCTGGCTGAATATATACCGGGTTCATAATTCAAATAATCAACTTCTAAGCCTGAATCATCTGCCATTACAACATCTTCTGATTCCACAAAAGGAGCAATGGCCCTTACTTTGATCAGTGCATTCTCTTCGTATGTACGACCATTTTCATTTATGTTCACATCTATTCCCAAATCCCTTATAGGCAGAATTTCTAATGGCAGGTCTCCCATGATTTCTTTTATTTCCTTGATTTTCCCTATGTTTCCTGTTGCAAAAACAATTCGCCTTACCATTTTAGCACCGTCCGTTCTTTCTTATTCATATGCTTCTAAAACTGCCAGATACAAACCTTCTGCAATCCTATCACGATAGTCTTCCTTTTGTAATAAAATGGATTCCTGTTTGTTACTGATATAGCCGACTGTAATAGCTGCCACCGGAACCTTTGCATCTGTTAGAAGAATATCTGATTCTTCACATGCAAACAATCCATTCCCTTTACCAGAAATCTGCGTTACCACATTTCTCTCAACGATGTCAGCTAATTCTACGCTTCCAAGCCCTGGAATGAAATAATTCTCATTATAGATTGTCTCTGTCCCATAGACTGACTGATCATCTGAATAATTTACTCTGATACTGATAAGCATCTCTGCATGTACGGCATTCGCCAGGGAAACTCTCTCCTCATCAGATATGGTACTGTCATCAATACGGGTATAATACACTTTGATATCACTATGATCTAAACGCTCTTTCAAACGTTTTGCAATATCTAGTGTCATGTTTTTCTCCACGATACTATTTTCGCAATACCCCTTATCATCACCACCACAAGCGGCATCAATGACAATGATTTGGTCATACACTTCCTTAGGTGGAATAAACTGAATATACAGATGATTTTCTTCCAAAATGCTTTTATATTCAAATACATCTGTAAGTGTGAATTTTAATAGTACTCCTTTTGATGTGACCTCATATACACCTGATGTGATTTGCGAGATGTTACCAAAGACTGCTTCCTTATCGAAAAATGCCTGTGAAATACCATTAATATAGATCCACATCTGCTTTTCAATATAATGATTTTCCATGGTCACATTTTCTGCCTTTATACCATCTTGCAATGGAATGCAAAGATAATCTGTATTATCTTCACCCTGTCTGAATCTGATTGTTTCTTCCGTCTTTTGGATCCCATTTATCTGCTCTAATGGCAGTTCATCCACATTCACCACTTGATCCTGTGCCACATTCTCTATGTTGATCGCTTTATGCTCTGCAAAGTAAAGCATAACCCACATAGATATGATGCAAAACAGTACACCACTTACCAGTGTCCTTAATGCTAATCCTCTGCTCATAATCACTTCCTATCAGGATACCCTTTTTCTTTAGGTGGCTTAGGTCCCAAAAATTGATAATAATAGGCCTTCAGCATTCCGTTATATACCTTACGATTCTTATCAGCTTTTCTTCCAATGTCCTTTTCAGCCTGTTCATAGGCTGAAATCATATACAGGCTCCAAGAATCCAGACCTGCAAACCTTTTCCCTATCATCTGATATAATGCGGGAAGATTTTCTTTCTCCTCCAGACGCTCTCCATAGGGGGGGTTGGTAATAATAAACCCATACTTTTTAGCGTGGCTTAAGTCCTCAACACTTCTTCGCTGGAAATGTATCAGTTCTTCCACACCGGCTGCTTTAGCATTCTCCCTGGCTATTTCCACCATCTCATCATCTATATCATAACCCTGTATATCTGTATCTACCTGCAAATCCACTAATTCATTGGCTTCATCCAATGCATCATACCAAATCTTTTTGCTAACTATATTCTCCCAGCTCATCGCGGTAAACTCTCTCTTCATACCCGGAGCAATATTGGCAGCCATCATAGCTGCTTCAATAGGTAAAGTACCGCTCCCGCAAAATGGATCCACTAAAATTCTACTCTTATTCCAGGGAGTGAGCATGATCAGAGCAGCTGCCAAATTTTCCGCAATAGGAGCTTTCGCAACCAATTTTCTATATCCACGTTTATGCAGAGACTCCCCGGTACTGTCCAGTCCAACTGTTACTTCATCCTTTAACAGGAATGCCCTAACCGGATAGCTTTCCCCATCCTCTGTAAACCAATCGGTATGATAAATTCCTTTTAATCTATCGACCATAGCTTTTTTCATAATAGATTGAATATCAGATGGGCTGAATAAACGGCTTTTTACACTGCCGGCTTTTGCCACCCAAAACTTTCCATTTACAGGTATATATTCTTCCCACGGCAACGCCTTAGTTCCCTGAAATAAATCTTCATAACTTTCAGCATGAAAGGATCCAATTTTAATCAGTATTCTTTCTGCAGTTCTTAGAAATATATTTGCTCTGCAGACCGCTTCCTCATCTCCGTAAAATGTAACACGTCCATCGGAGACATCTGTTACATCATATCCTAAATCAATAATCTCTTTTTTAAGCACAGCTTCCATTCCAAAATGGCAAGGTGCAATCAACTCGAATTTTTTCACCCCTATACCTATCTACGTATTATTTTTCTCTTTTCTTACCTTTTTTTCAGTATATCATTATTTATGGATACTTCCAATCTCTTTTTATAC
>DATERV010000024.1:0-32534 GCA_035271185.1 Lachnospiraceae bacterium
AATTAGTTGTATGAATTCTTCTTCATTCTGTACTTTTACATCTGTTAAATCAAATTGCATTAGTATCACCTCCCTGAGAGGCGAATTTCTTTGCAGCTAGTTCCTCGTATCTCCTTTCCGCATCACCCGATGCTTTGCATAATGAAAATATGCATACATAAATACCTATTACTACCAAGACTAAAATTAGCTTTCCAATATCCAATGTCATCTCATTCCTCCTATTTTTCGCATAAAAAATAGGACTAAATCAGCATCAGATATTCCACAGAATTTTCTGTTGGAAAGCTAATTTAGTCCTACCTAAATAATTATTATATTGCGTAACTTTAAATACCATTATATGATTCAGTAATATTGCTAAACACTTATAGCCGGGCATGGTTTAAGTGCATTCGCTTCCAGAGTTAATATTCCTAATATCATAAATTAGATATTCATGTTACATTATTGCTAGACTTGTGCAAATATCGTTCTCCATAAATGTAAGAGTTCGTGTTACATTATTGCTACAAGTCATACTGCTTATTCAATTGTTCTTGTCATAACAGGCCTGTCCTAACTCAAATCTGAATAAAATCAGTATTTTTCTATAGGACTGAATTAGCTGAACCCCTTTATCTATGCGGTTCTTACTAATGTAACCTTATTATAACGCCATCCCCCCACTCCATCAAAAGGGCGGCGGCACCGGTTACAAAAGGAACCGCAAAAGAGGTACCTGTAAAAAAGCCATAGCCACCAAGCGTATCCGGAGCTGCTATGCTTACACCCGGAGCTACTAAATCAGGTTTTACCGCACCGGCTGCTACCAAACCCATTGTTCTTTCCGGGTATACATATCCTCTTCCTGAAAAATCTGCATAGGATTCATAAAGACTGTCATAGGCTCCTACTGTAATCACTTTCCCGGAAGTAGAAGGAATGGTTAGGGTTACCTGCGGGCTTGGTATCACGAATCTGGTATCCTGGCTGAGGATGCTGCTGCTGGGTAGATAAAAATAATACTGTCCGGTTTCGATTTTTATGCCTTCCAGGGTAAAGATCCAGATACCTGGTGTAATATACTGGTCCACCGGAATTAAATCAAAATATATTTCCTGAGTAACAGAATAGGGGGTGGGTTCCCCCATATAAATCAATATGTCTGTCTGTTCCATTCTAAATGTCTGTTTTCCCGGCTCATCCAGAGGTAGAACCTGCACTTCTCCTCCGGGTGAACGTAAGGATACCCGGTAGGTATCCACATAATTTTTCCAAAGCTGGACACTTAATGCTGCCTCATAATTGCCTACCGATAACTCAGCAAAAGTCTGTTTATTTGGTACAGTATTTTCACCCTCCAGAAGATTCCCCTGTGAATGGCCTCCTGACGCTCCCTCATTTCCACTTCCCACACAAATCACATTTTTTCCTACTTCTGATGCATTATCAATAAATCGCTCCAATAATGAAGACCCATCATGTGGTCCGTAGGTATTTCCAAAGCTTAAATTTACGGAAATTGGTTTTCCTAACTGTTGTGCTTTTTTCACCACATAGGTGATTGCTCTCATTAATTCTGTTGTTCGTGGAAAAGAAAGCACATCCGGAATTCCCAGCTTTACTACTATTAAGTCACTATTTTTAGCAACTCCTTCATAAGGTCCGCCACCACTGCCGGCAGCTATGCCTGCTACTGCTGTCCCATGACCACTTACATCTATACTTGGAATCAAATTCATTCTTTTTATTCGATTTTCTGCGTTTAATGCTTCATTAATCTGCTCCTGATTAAATTCTGTCCCTATAATGAAGCCCTCCGGCGGGCGTCTACCCAGTTCCTCATCCGGCGTAATCGTCTGGTCCCACAGAAACAGGATTCTGGTGGTTCCATCTGCATTTCGAAAGTGTTTGCTGGTAAAATCAATACCGGAATCAATAATTGCAATAATGACACCCTCTCCTGTCAGGTAGGGTTCTCTGTTTGTTACAGGTATAATGCAGGAAGTTTCCTTACTTGCCTGCACTGCAAAAAACAGTCTTTTAGGCTTTTCTACATATTCTATTTCAGTAAACTTGGCTATCTCATCCACCAGATTTTCCGGAACAGTAAGTATGGCATATCCCGCCAAAAGTGGTTCTGCCTGTATTCCCAACTGAAGAATTCTTGATAAATCTCCGTTGTATTTTACAATTAGTTCCCAGGTTCTGGTTACAGTCGTATATCCAACATTCAAATTCAATGACTTCACTCGCACATCTTCCGGTGTATTCAAAGCCAGATTTAGTATGTTTTCCAGTTTTTGGTTATCCATCTTATTGATATCCCCTTACCTATTCTGTAAAATATAATATATTATACCATATTCAATAAACATCAGGGTAATTACGATAATCTGCTGGAGCATAATATTTTTTAACCAATAAATGGAAATGCTTTTTTTTGTTGTCCCCTTGCTTATTCCGTAAAATAAAAATATACTATTTCATATGCAATAAAAATTAGTGAAAGTACGAAAGAGAACATAAAGAGGGGGAGACTATGAAGAAAGAACATTTTGATCCGGTTCTTGATGAATTGCTAAAGAATACATCAGTATCAAATAATATGAATGATTTCCCGGTGGGAGCTTTTTTTATTAATCTTTCCCAGATGCCAATGCCGTTAATCAACTGGCACTGGCACGAAGAAGTGGAGTTGATTATTATCAATAATGGGCATGCAAATATTAAGCTCTCAGATGAAGCCATCCTGCTCTCCCCCGGGGAAGGTATATTCCTTAATCAGAATATTCTGCATTCCATACAAGGTGTGGGAAAGGAAGAATGTTCCCTGTATACCTTGAAATTTCATCCTTCTTTTTTATTTGGCTATCATCAGACCTACCTGGCTTCACTGTATTTAACATCTGTGCTTTCTTCCCCTACACTTCACTTCCTGCTCTTACGAGAAGAAGATGAGACATCTGGTGAACTGCTTAATCTGGTAAATGATACTCTGGCCTGTTATCTTGCAAAACGTTTTGGCTTTGAACTAAAGGTGAAAAGTCTGTTATGTGATTTGTGGTATCATCTCTTGCAGCTTACCAAGTCACCGGACAGCCAGATGGAGTCAATTTCCAAGCAGGCTTCCACTGACAGTACACGCATCAAGCAAGCTATGCTCTATATTGAAGAACATCACATGGAACAATTGACTCTCGATGAAATAGCACGTTCTATTCATATCAGTAAGAGTGAATGCTGCCGATGTTTCCAACGTTCGCTCGGTCTAACTCCCTTTGAATATCTGTTGAAATTCCGGATATTCGAATCTACCCGAAAAATGATTGGGAGAGAGCAAGAGGCTGATTCTATTGCTACATTAGCCTCTTCTGTGGGATTTAACAGTGTAAGCTATTTTAACAAGCTTTTTAAAAAATATATGAACTGTACGCCAACTGAATACAGAAAGAGCATACAAAACTCGCCACAAAAAAAACCTGAAGCTTCTCTATAGCTTCAGGCTTTCTATTTTATCACTAAAACTGCATCCTATTTCAAATAAAAAATCTTCATCATATTGATTGCTGCCTCTGTATCCTTGATTCCTGCTGTCTCTACGGCGGAATGCATGGCCAGCTGGGGAAGACCAATATCCACGGAGGGCAATGACACATGCGCAGTTGAGATATTTCCCAAGGTAGATCCTCCAGCAATATCAGAGCGATTGGTATAAGTTTGGAAGGGTACTCCTGCTTCCTTACATAATTCCTTCATCTCAGCAGATGTGTACGCATCTGTTGTGTATTTCTGGCTACCATGATACTTGATGACAATGCCGCCATTTAAAAATGGTCTATTGGTAGGGTCAGCTTTTTCCGGATGATTAGGATGCACAGCATGCGCATTGTCAGCAGAAATTAATAAACTATCAGCAATTTTCTGTCTTAACCAGGAGTCAGATTTGCCCAATGCTTCTTTAATCCTGTACAATACATCTGATAAAAAGGTAGAGTCTGCGCCTTGCCTGGTACCACTTCCTACTTCTTCATTATCAAACACTGCACAAATATTGACATAGGACTGGGGTACACTCTCCATCAAAGCTGTCATGGAACTGAAAGCACACTGTAAATCATCCAGTCTGGGTGATAGGATGTACTCCCCATTTCCACCAATCACTCTTCCTTTGTCCCGAACGTACAAAAACAAGTCATGACCCAAAATCTCTTCCGGTTTTACACCTGCTGCCTTCGCTACCATATCCATAAAATTTTTTCTGCCACCGACCTGCCCAAATAGGGGAAGCATATCAGTCTGGGCATTGTACTCCATACCCGAATTGATTGTTTTGTTCATATGAATAGCCACATTTGGGATTACTAACAGGTCCTTATTAATGTTCACAAGTCTACTCACAATTCTACCATTCTGCTTTATGGTGATTCTTCCTGCAACCGATAAAGGTCTGTCCAGCCAGGTATTTAGAATCATACCGCCATACGCTTCTGTGTTCAACTTGATATACTGGTCTTCTACCTTCATTTCTGGATTCTCTTTGATTTTAAAAGTGGGAGAATCGCTGTGTGAAGCAACCATATGAAAACCGGCTATTTCCTGATCTGAAGGCAGATGAAATGCAATCAGTGAAGAGTCATTTCGTGCCACAAAATATCTTCCGCTATACTCCAGTTTCCATTCCTCATTTTCTTTTAGTTCCAGATACCCTTCTGCCTGCGCTGTCCTTTTAAGTTCCTCTATGGCATGAAACGCACTTGGACTGTTTTCAATAAACTGTATTAGTTTTTCTGATCTACTTTTATAATCAGCCATTTCATTTCCTCTTTTCCCATACCTATATGTCTTTTCACATTATGCCATAAGGTCCCTCTTTTTGTAAATCACCTGAGCAAAAATGAATGACAAAACCGTTATTAGTATACAAATCAAGACCATCCAAACATCCAAACCTTTATCTGAAAATATATCAGAAGCATTTGAAAAATAGAATGGAGTGATATATTTCAAATTTTTAATAGCAGGTATTATTCTGCACATCAAATCTACCACATAGAGCAGCAAGGCAATCCCCAGTCCGGCTCCTATAGGCCTTTTCCTCATAGCAGCAGAAAGCAGGAAGCAGATACTGCCGATTTCCAATTGCAAAAACAGGCAGCAAATATGATAGGTACAAAAATATGCAATATCAGGTAAAACACCCATACAAGCAAAACCCAATAAAATAAAAGCTATACAGATTGTCTGAAAAGCTATGATCATCACTACCATTGCTGCATACTTAGCTGCAATGGTTTTTATTCTTCCCTGAGGAAGTGTGTTGATAAACTCTGAGGTATGACCCTCCTCTTCTTTTGCAACCATCCCTGCGCCTGCCATTGCTGCATACATAGCTCCTCCCAGGGACAATATAGTGGCAATTTCGATCGCATAATAACCATCCACTGTACCTAAATTGACACGATCCATACCCATTGCCACAGCTACAGCACCCATACTGGCTACAGATTCAGCCATATCTTCCATGGTTTCCTGCAGACTTTCATACAGGATGAGACATAAGAAACAGGTCAGTCCCATACTCAAAGCCCAAATCAGCATGGTTTTAAAATTTAGCTTACATTCCAATTTTAAGATTGTCATACTATTGTACCCCCTTGCCATCTTCATAAAAATGCATAAACACTTCTTCCAAAGATGGTTCTGTAATCAAAAGATCCTGCACCGGCATGCCCTGAAGCATGTTTAGTAATACTTTCACATCCCCTGTGTACGAAAATTCCAGTTCATTTACAGATTTACGTATATCCTTCATGCCATCCATACCGGGTAAGTCAGATATGCCTGCTACTTTTACCCTCCTTAATCCGGTTTTGGTCAGATTCTCCACAGTGTCTGTCTGAATCAGTCTTCCTTCTTTTATAATGCCTACATGCCTACAGTACTTTTTTACTTCCGGTAAAACATGGGAGGACATAAAAACAGTAACACCCTCTTTGTTGCTTTCGGTAATCAGTTCATAAAAAGCTTCCTGCATCAGTGGATCCAACCCTGATGTAGGCTCATCAAAAATCAACAACTCCGGTTTATGCTGCATAGCACATACAATACTCACCTTTTTTCTGTTGCCAAGAGAAAGCTCATGGATTCTTTTAGATGTATTTACCTCCAGTTTTTTACACAGTCTTTCTGCTTCCTGCCTACAATCCATTCCCCTGGCCTCTGCTGCCAGCTTAATCACCTCCGAAACTCTTAATGACGGATAAAACATTGCTTCAGAAGGCATATATCCCACTCGTTTCAATATTTCTATCTGATCCTTGCCTACGGAATACCCTAATACGCTTGCTTTACCAGCATCATAATGGAGCATTCCCAGAAGGCAACGAATAGTGGTAGACTTTCCTGCACCATTGGGTCCTAAAAAGCCAAAGATATCTCCTTTCTCTACAGCTAACGATACTTCATCAATTCCCCTGCTTTTTCCATAATGCTTTGTTAATTGCTTCGTTTCTATCGCTCTCATCTTAGCCCCTTCCCTCTTGAAATCCTTTCAGCATTTGATTCAGCTCTTTTGTGTCGATTTTTCTTTTTATGAGATTAGTTGCAAATAAACTTAGAAAAATGAACACCAGGTAAACTGCAAACCAAGCTGAAACCAGGAGGCTTTTACCAAACCACCCGCAAAAATAGCTTGCTACTGTATATAGTATGGTAGAGAGTAACATGCCAACTGCTTCCCTGATACCGATACGTTCTGCTTCATCGAAGTTCCAAAACAGATATACCTGCAGATAGCTGATGATATAGGTGCATACAAATATCTCCACCAAATACAGGATACTAGCCACATAAGTTCCTTGGAGCAATAAATACCCGCAGTAAAATAGAAATAAACAGAATGAGTAAGCGCATGTTTTATAGTCTATACTGATTTCTTTGCTAAGGTATTTTTGCAGTAACCCCTGATAATTTCTCATATTATGATCTCCCCCTATTCAACCGGTTTCTTAAATCTACTGCATACTTTCTGGATATCATGATCTTCTCTTCGTTATGTAAGGTTGCCAGAATGCGGCCACCGGCTTCACTTTTCAGTTGAATCATCTTATATATATTAACCAACATGGTTCTAGAACACCGGATAAAACCACTTTCTTCGTACTTTATCAGAATTTCATTCAGGTTCTCCTTTATCCGGTATACACCCTGGTCCAGGTAGGCAAAGACTGTTCCATCCACACTCTCAAAGTAATCAATATCACCGGGAATCAACAAACTCACCTGTTTGTCTTCCCCCTCTTTGATTCCACCCAGTTTCTCTTCCTGGTTTTCTATAAAATGGAGGATTGCTTCTAGCTCAGTTCCCTTTTCCCGATAACGGATAATCAGTTCTTCTTCTCCGGCAGAAATCTGTTCTAATGTGACTTTCATACCCATTCCCTCATTTCTGTTTTCTTCTCTTTATTTACTTGCTTTCATATTAATTCTACATGATTTGAATCAGAATGCAATCTTACCTGTTCCAGAATGCATTTTTTTAACCGTAGAATGCACTTAATTACTCTTTACGCTCGGACTCATTAGCTGTGCAAAAAAGCAGCCCTGATTAGGAATAAACCTAATGGACTGCTTCTATTTGTTTTCATTTACAAGTTGTCAAATTGGCATTCTTGTGTTGAAATTTCTTTAATTCTTCATTAAATAAAGTTGCAATTCTTCTGTCATTCAAGTAAAGGACTATATCGACCAGGGTATAAATACAGACAATACCCAACGCTAAAGCAATGTTAACCAACGGGCTGAAAACAATTCCTTCCATAAAGTTTAGTCCAAATACCAGTATCTCAATCAAGAGTAGATGAATAATCTTTCTAATCACTGTCTGCCTTATACTCATCTCCTTTTTGGAAATGGTTACGATGCCGCACAATACGGAAAAAAAGCCAAATAAAGGAGGTGAAAAAAAAGCTTTATATCCAAGCTGTTCCTCCGGTAAAAACAACACTCCTATAATACCTTCCAGAATACAGATTGCTGCTGTTGTAATAAAAAACGACATCATCGCTTCTGTAACCTTTTCTCTAGTGAGAATTTCTCGTCTATTTTTCATACTTGATATCTCCATTCATGACAGCTTTTTTAAGATCCGGTACATACTGTCTGGAAATCATGATCTTCTCCCCGTTATCCATATGCGCCAGAAAACGCCCATTCAGTGCAGGACTGATGCCCAGAAGTCTCATCAGATTTAGCACCATTGACTTAGAACAACGAATAAAATGATATTTTCGATAAGCTTCCTCCACCTCGTACAATCTGATTTTTAACTCATAAACCTGATTTTGGGTATAAGCAAACACCTTTTCATCCAATGCTTCAAAATAGCATACATCCTCCAGTTTGAATCTGGTAATAGCACCTTGTAACGCTCCGGACAGTTCTGTCCCTTTGGTCATGGCATAGGAATAAATATCTTTTATCTCCGTTGTGATTTCTACGCACTCAATCACTACCTGCTCTTCTTCTTTATGCTGTACTCTGCGGATAATGGTTTTCATCCTGTTACCTTCCTGTATGTATACTGCATATATTAATTATCCTATTTTAAATAATTATTAAAAAAATCTAGAATCATCTGATTCGTACTTTCAATGCATTCTCTTGCATCAATATCCCCGGTACCTAACATCTTTGCCAGAAAAGGGGAAACCAATGGTAAATCTGTAAAATTCAAATGGCCGGCGCCTTCTACCACCTGGTAATGATAATCTGTGGCATGCTCTCCCACGTAAAAATTCACGTACCCCTGGCCCGGCAGTTCTCTTGCCTGTCTGTCAATATCCCCTGAATTTACATCCAGTATGGGAACTGTATAAGGTTCCTCATTAAATACCTCTGTACCATTTTGAAAATCCACGTATTCACCAAACATGGTCCCTTCCAAATCTACAACTGCATCAATATCATCTCGTTCGCGACCCACTTGCGCTGAAGTAGCTCCACCCATAGAATGACCAAACAAACCAATTTTCTCAGGATTAATCAGAGAGAAAGGACCACCCTCCTCTTGAGCGACCTTTTCCAAAATAGTATCCAGAACAAAATTCTCGTCTTTGCAACGAATATCCATCCATACTTTGCTGTTACCATATACAATGGCTTCCCCTTCCGGGTCACGTGTTCCATTCTCTTCCATAACGGAATTCATAAATTCTGCATTTGCCAAAAAAACTTTCCCTTTTACATTCTTTAAGTACATAGCATGGTAGGTATGTCCAATGCTTACCACCACATAGCCATTAGAAGCCAATTCCTTACAGGTTGAAAAGTTACTGTCAATTACACCAAAGGCACCATGGGAAAATACCACTAAAGGATAGGTTCCTTCCTCTTCGGGATAAAAGAACTTTACTGTGAGCTCTCTATCTTCTCCTGTATTTGTATAGGTTTCAACCCTGCCATCGTCCACCCAGGTATATTCTTTAATTGCCACCTGGTGAGTCCCTGTTACTAATGGCTCAGTATATTGGGGAAACAGGAAAGCCGGTGCCAGACAGAACAGGTATAAAAATAATGATCCTATTGAAGCAATTACCATTTTCCCTTTCTGTATGGGTTTATCCTTGTGTTTGATTATCTTAATCCCACCTAACAGTAACTGGAGTGCCAGTATAAAGATGAACGCTCCATATCTGACAAATCCTTGTAACACTCCCATTAGCACCAATAAAATCAATAGTAATAGGCCTGTCAGACGAACTACTTCTTTCTCCTTCTGATGTCTTTGTTTGACAGCAAAGGCCCAAACGCAAAAGCCTATTTCCACACATAAAGCAATCATAAATAATATTGTTCCCATTTTCTTTCCTCCGTTTTTCTATATTGTCAACTTAGCACGGAGTTAGAATTTTGCCAATTATTTATAGGATGAAATGCATTTTATTCGGATAAGTTGCATCAATCTGCACTTCATCTAGTGTATCCATGTTCAGGAAAGTTAACTGTTATATACAGCTTGTCATCTCTGTAATCAGCCTCAATGGTCCCATTCATACGTTCCGTTAATAACTTAGCTATGGAAAGGCCTAATCCTGTAGAACATACTCCTGATTCCACGGTATAAAACCGGTCAAAGAGCTTTCCCACCGCTACTGACGAAAGTTTTGTTGCTGTGTTGGAAAAAACAACAGTTCCATCTTCTTTTAACATAACAGCAAGATCTCCATCACTATATTTTATCGTATTTCCAATGATATTTCCAAATATTCTTGTAAGAAACATGGAATCTATTTCTCTTATTACTCTGACGGAAGAAATCTCTACAGATGGTTCAATCCCTTTTTCCTTCATTGCTCCATAGAATGATGCAAGGCTCTCCTCCAGGATCCGGTTGATTTCTACCTGCTCCTTCACTTCCTTATTTTGTGAGCTAATCACTGAATATTGAAACAATTCCTCAGTCAACTGTTTCATTCCTTCTGTCCTGTTCTGAATCATATGAAGATATCGTTTCACATCCTCGGATGTATCCTGTTGTTCCAGTAAATACAGATACCCGCAAATTGCGGTAAGGGGTGTTCTAAGGTCATGGGAGATATTGGTGATGGCTTCCTTCAATTCTGTATCACCCTGTTCATAACGCAAATGTTCTTTTCGAAGCAAACGAAGCTGGCTGTTGATTTCTGCAGCCAGCTTCCTCATATCCTTATCTTGACTTGAAATATCGATCAATGTGTTGGTATCCATAGTAAGCCTGTCAAAAAAGGCGGACGAAATCTCACCTGCTGATTTCTTAAGCAAAATAATTTTTGTACCCAATAAGATCACTACTATGAATAATACGCTACATAAGACCCATAAACCAATCATGCCATTTACTCCCTATTTTAAATCCTTTCTCTGAAATACCAGAATTCCAGCCAAAGTAGTTACAAAAATGATAATCAGAGAATACCCCGCCATACGCAATGGGTTCACCACCGTCCAAAGTGAAATCTGTAAGGATTGGCCTGTTGGCAAAATTTCAAGCACAGCCTGATAAACCTCTCTTTTGGTACCCGACAAATAATTAGGATTCGGCTGTGTATCCTCCTCAGTCGTACCGGCAGAATCAGTGTAAGTATAGAAATCATAATATTTAGGCTCTTCCAGCCTTGATTTTACAGTAGCAGCCACAACCATCAGTACCATTACTCCTAACAGACAACCTACTGCTGCAATGGCTTTGCTGGATATCAACATGCAGACCAATGTATAAACAGCAGTATAGGAAAGCAGTAACAGAAAGCTGATTAACAGAAGCAGTAAAATAACTTTGGTATCTTCTGTAAACCACCCCAAACGAGGAACCCCCAATACACAAACAGTGAAAAGACTAACCAGGGTCATAGACAGGGCTGCTGTAAAGCAGACCAGCAGATTGGTAAGATAAACCACTCCTCTTTTGTGACCAACTATCAACTTATTTCGTAATGTGCCATCACTATATTCTGTTCCAATAAACAGACTGCAAAATGCTGCTAATACAAATCCCATAACCAACGGGAAGATGAAAAAGGCTTGATCAAAATCAACCCCTTTCTCTACCTTAAGACCAATGAATATGCCAAATGCTGCCATAAAACCAAAACAAATCCAAAATATTTTTGCCTTCAATAAACGCATAAACTCAGCAGATAACAATTTACTCATGTTTCTTACCTCCCACCAGACCGATATAGTAGCTTTCCAGACTCTCATCATGTACGTGTAAGGAAAGTACTTCACAGCCCTCCTTAGCCAATGCAAGTGTCATTGAGGTAATCTTCACATCGCCATATATATCTGCTTCTTTATCAGATACTATGCTATATTCGTAATGAAGGTTATCCAAAACGTGGACTAATACTTTTATATCGCTAACAGTAAGTCGCATACATTTTCTAAAAGCAGCTTCTAACTCTTTCGCATCAATCTCCTTCACCATTTCCCCATTTTCAATAAATCCATAATAGGTAGCCAACTTAGACAGTTCATCCAATATGTGACTGGATATTAAAACAGTTATTTTATTTTCCCGGTTTAACTTTAAAATTAGCTCCCTGATTTCTACAATACCCTGTGGATCAAGACCATTGACCGGCTCATCCAACACTAGGAAATCCGGGCTTCCGGCTAACGCAATTGCTATTCCCAGACGCTGTTTCATACCCAGTGAAAAGTTTTTTGCCTTCTTATTACCGGTATCCGACAAACCTACCAGTTTTAACAAATCAGGAATTCCCTCATCGGAAGGGACGCCCAAAATACGGTACTGTTCCCTCAAATTGTCCCGAGCTGACAGTTCCAGATAAATGGATGGTGTTTCTACCACTGCACCCATTCTACGCCTGGCAAAAGTAATTTCCTTACTGCTACTTTTCTTTTCATAAAGGGTATATTCCCCTTCTGTGGGATTCTGCAACCCGCAAATCAAACGGATGAGGGTTGTTTTTCCTGCGCCGTTTTTTCCAATAAGGCCATAAATAGAACCTTGCGGTACATGCATGGTTAATCCATTCAATGCAGTATATTTTCCATAACGCTTACACAGATGAGCGGTTGTTAATACATATTCCATATGTTTTCCTCCTTACCTTTTATAAATAAGAATAAACCGAAGGGTTAAGCATTCGGTAAAGAAAAAAGTAAAGAAATAGTAAATATTTATTAGTCAATCAGTTTAAATCCTATTCCCCAGACTGATTCGATCACATCTCTGCCACCGGCATCCCTGAGTTTCTTACGTAAGTTACTGATATGCACTTTTAAGGAGCTTTCCATACAGTCGGGGGTATCCTCAGAGATCTTATCTAAAAGAATAGATTTGGTGATCACTTGCTTAGAGTTTTGCATCAGCAACTTCAAAATGGCAAATTCAGTTTTGGTTAGATGTACAATATTTTCTTTTACACAGACCTCATAGGTATCTGTATCCATCTTTATATCTGCAAACGCCAGCTTATCTTTTTTATCTTCAAAACGATTCTGCCTGAACTGTACAGAAATACGAGCCAGAAGTTCATCCATATCAAAGGGTTTGGTGATATAGTCCACAGCTCCATTTTGCAGTAATTTTACCTTATCACACACATCGGACTTAGCACTTACAATGATGACAGGAATACCCTTTACCTGCTTTAGTACCTCTTCGCCAATGAGTCCGGGTAGCATTAAATCAAGCAACACCAGATCCGGTTGTTTTTGAGATAGCAGCATCACTGCTTCAGTACCGGAGTAAGCCCGTAGTACCTGATAGTTTTCCTTTTTCAGTACCTCTTCTAAAAGATTTCCTATATAAATATCATCATCGATTACCGCTATTGATTTCATTTTATAAACTCCATAAATTAGTTTTGTACGCACATTGCTAATTGTAGTACCTTTAGCAGGCTTTATTATAATTTAACCTTGAACAGTCCATGCTTATTACAAAAGGCATAAATGGTGCCCCGCCCCTTTCTGGTGAACCTACATTCCATGTTCTGTTGGGGGTAAAGCTTTACTACTTCTGTTCGATCAGATGTCACATAAGCCACAAATGTAATATAGTGCTCTTTTGTCATGGGGTGCTCCATGTGTACGAAGTATTCCTGCTCCACGATTTCTACGTTAATCTGATTCTCCTCATCCGCTTCTTCTGCTTCCAGAGCAGGGAGCATGATTCCACAGCAGTTAAAACTGCCTTCTCCAACTGCAGTTATGATATTTCCGCATACAGGACATACGTAGAACCTTACTTTTTTCATATTTCCAGTAAGGTTTTGATTGGTTATGACTTCTCCAACCAGCAATTCTGCTACGGAAACTCCTAATGCAGAAGACAGACTGCTTAGCAGGCTGATATCCGGCAACCCTCTGTTGTTTTCCCACTTGGATACCGCTTTATCACTTACCATTAGTTCCTCGGCTAACTGCTTTTGAGTAAGTTTCTTGTTTTCTCTTAATTCTTTAATCACCTTACCAGTTACATAACTCATACTCTTTCCTCCCATTTCTTATTGATATCTTCATATTACTCCTGTGGGGAGAAAAGAAAACCTACGAAACGTAGAGAAAGTCATGGATTACTTGATTGGCTTTTTTCCTCTCTCTATCACTTTGTTTTCCACCATATGGATCCATAAATCCATGCCCGGCTTCATAAGTATAAATATTTACATTGGGCTTTGTCTTGAGCATTTCAACCACATCAGTTACAGGAAAAGAATCCTGATTGGCAAATAGTAACCTGGTGGGGCATACCGGACTTAAGTCCGTATAATCACGTATTCTGGATCCATATACAGCCACTATGCCATCACAGTTTTTGTTTTCACAGCATCTCCAGGCAATGGTTCCGCCTACGCTGTACCCTATAAGAAACACTAATCCATATTCCATTTTTAACTCATCTATCATATGCTCAATTTCCTGATACCTGTCAAGTCCATGATGAGTCATGAAGTTTTCATAAGCCTGTTTTCCATCTTCATAAGAATAGGGTGTCTTTCGTCCTGTCAGATTGGGACAAACCACGTCAAATCCATTATTCTGATAATATTGGCATTGATCCTTGATAAATTGATTGATACCATAAATCTCATGAAGTATGATAATCGCTTTTTTCATTCTGTCTCCTATTCAAGTTCTGCTGCCACTTTATTCCTCCATTGCAAGCTCTGCTGCCCTTTGGGCATGAATCTGTGTGGTATCAAACACCGGAATGACAGAATCCTTCTGCCCGATGAGGAGGCCTATTTCTGTACAGCCTAAGATAACGCCCTCTGCTCCCTGATCAGCCAGTTTCTTAATAATACCACAATATTTCATCTTGGATTCTTCGGACACGATACCTAGACATAACTCTTGATAAATCACATGGTTAACCAGTTCTATATCTTCGCTGTTGGGAATCAGAACATGAATCCCTGCTTCCACTAGCTTGTCTTTATAAAAGTCCTGCGTCATGGTATATTTGGTTCCTAACAATGCTACTTTCTGTATATGCTGTTCCTTCAGTTTCCCGGCTGTTGCTTCTGCTATGTGAATAATGGGAATATGTAATCTTCTCTGCATCTGGGGTACTACTTTATGCATGGTATTGGTTCCAATGACAATAAAGTCTGCACCGGCCTTTTCTAGATTACAGGCGGCCTGGGCGAGGATATATGCGCTTTCTTCCCAATTTCCTTCAGACTGGCACTTTTCGATTTCAGCAAAATCCACACTGTAAAGCAGAATTTTAGCTGAGTGGAACCCGCCCATCTGTTTTTTTACCTCTTCGTTCATAATCTGATAATAGGTAACCGTGCTTTCCCAGCTCATGCCACCAATTAAGCCTATTGTTTTCATGCTGCCTCCTGCTTTCTTAGCAATTAATAATATTACTACTTCTGATATTTATTGACAAATATTCCTAACTTCTTGCTTGCTGATCTTCTACCTTCCAGTTATCTTATAGATATTGACTTATTGCACTTCCTAACGTTTCTGCAATGGTAGAATTAAAGTGCACCCCATCAACTGTCCATTTTAGGTTTCTGATATTAGAATAGATATCTTTCGTGAATGGAAGCAATAGCATCACAATTGCATCCAGAACTCTTCGCAGATTTTTGTACTTCCATGAATAAAAGCTTGTATTCTGAGTACATACATATTGCTGTAAATCTGTAACACTCACAAAAGGAGCCTGATATTTTTGGGCCAGCTGTTCAATGATTGCATTTCTTTCCATCATATCATGATTGGAAAAGCCTTTCAGTTCTAAATATGGCAATCCTACTAAGACCACCTGTTTTTTATTTGCTAATATGAGATTGATACACTGTTCGTACATATGTGCAAATGCCTCAGCATCCTGGATACACTTCTTCATCATAACCCTTGGAGACATTTGTATTTTCCATAGTAAAGATACCGCCTCCAAATAAGGGAGAAGTAAATCATTGGTACCAATTGCAATAATGTACGTACCTGTATTACAGTGTCTTGGGTTCTTTATATATTTCTTAAGCCTTTGATACATGCAAGTAGTGGTATCACCATTGATTCCCTTATTGATCATCTTTCTCTTGGTCTTACAAAATTTTATATAGGAATACCCCACCGTTCCAAATGTTAAACTATCTCCAAAACATACCACAGGACTAGCTTTCCCCATATGATTCCTCCAAGTAATATATTTCTAATACTATACAGACATTGCAGCAATGATCTCATACAAATTCTGGTCTACATTCTTTTTAAACACCATCTCACTTCTATTTGTCCGAAACCACTCATAAGCGTGTTTCAGCCCCTCGGTAAAATCTGTTTCCTTATTCCAAATACTATGTATACGACTTAAGTCCAGCACATTATCATAATCAAAGAAAGGATAGAAATCTCTTACATTCTTTCCTATCTTAGCATAATCAACCTCAATAATCTCAGGTATTTTTCCCACCACCTGAGCACATGTTTCAATCCACTCTCTGGAAGTGACATTCAATTGATTCCCTACATTTGCAATAAATATGTTTGATAAACTGCTATTCAATAAGCAGAATATGATATCTGCCAAATCCTCTGTATATAGAAATTGAAGTTTGGGGTTGGATTTGGGAATTGCAACAGGCTTATCTTCCATCAATTGTCTGAAAATCAAACTTTCCCTTTGCGCATAATTATATTCCCCAAATATGTAAGGTGGTCGCAGGATTATCAGGTCTGTTGATGTGGCACTAAGAAAGTTACTATAATAATTTTCAGCATCTATCTTTCCTTTTCCATAAAATGTCCAGTACTTATTTTCGCCTAATGTATTGTCTTCCTGAAAGGGTATTTTCAAAGAGTCTACATCATACACAGCGCTAGAGCTGATAAATACAAATTTTCTTACTGTTTGAAATGATAATGCTTCACAAGTATTCCTTACCCAGGATAGATCTTGCCAGCTTACATCAATCACATAATCAAACCTTTGATCCTTTAATGCTGCCTTCATACTATCCAAATCACTTCTATCACAAATTATCTGCTTAACACCAGGATTTGGTATTGTCCTTGTCCCCCTGTTTAGAACCGAAACATCATATTTCATTTTATGTAAATATTCCACTATCTTTCTTCCCACAAAATAACTGCCACCTAAGACCAAAACCTTTTCACTCATTTTCACAATCCCCTTAAAGTTGATTTTCTATGTCCGAATGTTGCTGTTTGATAATATCAAATTATCGTAAGGGCATACTAGTCTTTGTTACGTATTTTGGATCATATACTGAATGGATGCTAATCTAAAACGAAAGTTTCAAAAGCCGTCATTGCTTTTTCCATCATCTTAAAATCGTATATTTTTCGGTTAATCAGTCGGATTGTGAAAAACATATTTTCCATAATAGCGATTTTATAATCATTCATAAAGGTTACATACGGATAATCCTTTACTGTTTGACAAAGGCAACTATAGTATTCATCTAATAAAGGAAGTGCCTTTTGTTTGTTTGGTTCAAAATGAAGTGCTATGAGCATTGCCAAATCTTCTGTAGGCAAACCCATCCGCACCGCTTGAAGCCCTTGAAACTTCACGGTTCTTTCGGTGGACTTTGATACAAATACAGGACTTTGATACAAATACAGGGCTTGGGTTCATATCGCCATGAATAACCGTTATGTTCTTTCCGCTGTGAAATCTCGAATCGACCAATCCCGCATACTCTTTTTTCATTCGTTCGATGGCATCCGTAAAATAATCGAGTTTTTTGACGTCGATATTATTTTCTATACGGAACGGCTTACCGGCGAAATCGCCTTCCCATACTTTCAGAATTTTGCCGGATTCTTCATTCTTTCTATACTTATTAAAATCCTTTTCCATCATGCTGATGTGCGCCAATAAATTTTCTTTCGTTTCAAAACGCCAGTCAAGCCCAATATGTTCAAACGCTTTGTTATTCTCCCAAAAGATAGAATGCCAATGCGCCGCCGCTTGTATGATGTTCTGATAGTTTTCCCGAATAAAAGCACCCTCGTCATTATCTTCATCATAATGATAACCGGGGATATAATCCTCGCTCAAATCTTCCATTGAAATCTGCTTGTCATCAAAGTCAATCTTAAATATTTGCGGAATACACTTGATATATTGGCGTACAAAATCATATCGATGCAGTTCAGTGTCGTTTTTTCCATATTTCTTTGTGGTTACTTTAGGCGGCATTAAAACAGAATCAATAGAAGCCCTTTTTCTTTGCGAAGAAAAGATGTTTGATTACCGATTCTATAATTGTCAATCATGAGATTTACTCCTTTGAATTTGATGCTACCATTTTAACATCAATTTTAATCAAATCCCATACATCAAGAGTTAATGATTTCTATGGTTATCAACTTGAGGTTGATTTTCATTTTATTTTGTTTTCCAGTTTGAAAAGTTCCAAAATCAATTTAATATCCTTAAGTGTTGGGTTCTTGAATAAAAAAGAGTTATAAGCGCAGCAGCGGCGCGGTTTTCCGTCAATATTAAATTCAATACGCATGATGCAGGGTTTATCCCCATTGCAACCACGACAGTTAGATTGAAAGGTGTCTGGGAATCGGCAATAAAATTCCGCTATATCATCATTCGCAAGAACTTTCCTGAAAATAGTTTTTACATAAATCTCATTTGACTTCTTCCACGAAAACTGCGGCTGTCCTGCAAGTAACCAACGCTTGCTTCCTTTTTTGTAAAGCATACAACCTTTTTCCAATGGCTCATTCGAATCAATAGAGAATCCGGATTTTGCCGCTTCGGCATAAAGCCATAATTGAATTTCCTGCAAAGCTGACGGCATATAATCGAACTCAGCGAGAAATGCCGTTTCATGTGTCTGCGCCGAAGCACATTCCACAAAACGGTAGGAAAAGCCGTTTCTTGGTTTACCGTAGCTCCAATGGGGTTTGCTCTCGTCTATTTCACTCACATAAGAACATAATGCGTGTAAAACAAGTGGATTTTTCGGATAAGTTACGCAGAATGTGTCTGCCTTTTTATTGAAAGAATCAAATTTCATACCCATTTTTTCAAAGCCGGTAACCATCAATTCCACTTTCTTATGCATTTTCACACCATTGTATACAAAGAACTTGTTTCCATCAACTGTCAACACGCCATTCTGATACTCACCGCAAAATGCCAGAGCGAACAAAATATCGTTCACCCGATTGTAATAACCCCCGGTGGAGTAGAAATCAGGATAACCCCACTCAAATGGGGCTTTTACAATATCTTTATAGCATGAAATCACAAACTGTTGCAGCTCACCAAATGCGGTTATAAACTGTTCGTTGGTAAGATTACCAAGATGCTTAGGGTTGATTTTAGCATCAGCGGGAATAGGTAGAATGCCTTGCTCTCGCTCTTTCACATCATTTATTGCGGTTTGTTCAAAAATCCGCTGACATCCATCACGAACCGCATCAGCCAAAGATGGTTGCTCTTTCTCCATGAATTTTGCGTAGTCATCAAGAAATTGATAAGCAGCTTTGACAACAACTAATCCTCTTGAATTTATGCGTTCGATGAACACATGAATCGCATCCAATACATTTGGCTTGTCTGCAAGAACAGCGGCAAAAATGTCTGCAAACTCCATACATTCGTCTATAAAGAAATACTTTTTCCCTTTTTGAATTAAATATTCGCGGTAATGTGTTTTCGTGTCAGGTGTTATCCTCCAATAACCATTGTATAGTATATTTCTATCCATTCACATTCGCCTCCTTATCATTCACCAAATGTAAAAACTGCACCGCCCAAAATGTCAAATCACATTCAAGAGCGTATTTGCGTTTGTGGTCAGGTTCAAGCATAACATCCACATACGCCGTAGGAAATGGTGAAAAACTTGACTTATTAAATTTCGTCTTTAAGATACCATCATCATTTATAGCTTCTAATACATTTTCGGCAGATTCACGGATTACATCAACATTTTCACCTACACCAAGCATAGCGATTTCTGTCAATGGTCGGCGGTACATGACTGTTTCAACTCTTTCTGCGATAAACGGTTTTATCGGTCGTGCTAAAGCCCATCCGGGGCCGTAGTATTTACTACCATCCTTAATTGCTAAACTATTATCATACTGCATAATTTCATTAAGATGATTAAGAGCGTTTGTGATTGCCTTGATGCTTTGCGGTGTTCGCCAAGATTGTGTGTAGGCAAGCGTTGTCAAATGATATGAACAGGGGAAATATACATCCTTTTCAATATAAGGATACTTATTTTTTAGGTTCTTGCTTTGTCGTATTTTAGTAATATCATCAAGCGAATTGAGCGAAAGCAAGCTGCAAAACGCATCAAGTGAAATATTACTGAATATTTTCACATAATCATCATCGCCATATCCAAGTATCGCTTGCATCGTATACATCAATACCATAATGTCACCGCTGACATTGCCGCATTTCAATCCCGTATTGCGGTTTTCAAAACGCGGTATCTCAGGCGGGATATATGAAAACTCTTGCTGTAGTGTTTCTTCGTTACGCATGGCATTGATAAAATTTATAATCATCGGATTTGTTTTCGGTATTGCGTAGTTTGATAAAAGTCGAGCCGATGCCTCTCCATCCGCGAGATATGTCGGTTGATAATTAACCCCTCGCCAGTTTCCCCAACTATGTGCTCCGCTACCGATATATCCGTTAGGCTTGACATAGCTTTGCACGAGCTTAAAATTCGGAGTTTGATATATCTGCTCCAAAAGGTTTTCTTCTTCTGTTTTGGACAGATTACCCAGTATCTCTTTTTTGAGCCGATATTGAATAACGCAGTTGGCGTTTTCAAGCAGGAAGTCAATTGATTTTGAAATACCCATACGCTTATTCCTCCATTTTCGCATTCATGTCAAAATGCAGCCGCCCATCTTTTTCGCTTACATATGGTTGAATGTCCTTGATATGAGCGCATTCCGGGAATCGACACAAGCAATTCCGCAAAGAGCAAAGCAACACCGGATGAACAGTTTTATCATGCTCACTATTCATCACCGCACTCTTTGTGGTAAGCCACGGCAACATATCATCTTCATATTTCAAAATTTCCGGCCTTGCAATTTCAAAAGGAAGCTCAGAAAGGCATAGCCAGAAGTACCAAAGCGGATACCACGGACGTTTCTTTTCAGAAACATGGTTGTTATAATTATCAATTCTACTCTGCATCCATGCAGTATCATCCGATGTCGCAGCCAAGAAGCGCAATACAATAAGAGAAGTATCAAAACATTCTCCCAAGCCATCATCGTAATAACCGAAACAAGTGGTTTTCAAGCGTTCAAGGGTTTGAATAACCATATTCTGAACGGTCGGCTCATCCGGTGCAATCTGAAAAAGCAGACGAATGATTTCCAATTCATACATATTGGCGGACAAAATATGTGTTTTCGGTGTCTGATTGTATATGGTTTTGAGCTTTTTGCCGTCATTATAAGGCGGTATGTAGAAAATCGGGTACATACGCCGCCCGTCACTGTCTATATTGTTCGGGAACTTAACACCACTATAAAAGCTCTGTTTTGTTCGTTCCTCGCTTTGGGCAGCAAGAAACTGACGAACAATTTTCGCCTTTTGATATTCGGTCAAAGTTCCACCTTTTATCAAATAATGATTTGTTTTTATCATAAGCTCGTGTGGGGTCACGGAATCACCTCAGTTCTCATATTGTCCTTTTACATAAGGCAGTATCGCCCATGTAACTTCATCTGCATATTACCAACGGGAGTCATTGGTGCATCTCCTCATATTTTTTTGCAAGTTTTGTTAAATCAGCAACTATATTCGGATTCCATGTTACTTTTTCAACAAGCCATTTGCAGGGAAAATCAAAACATAATCCGCAGAACTGAACCTTGTGCTGTTTCGCACATTTATGTATCGGACAACCTTTTGATTGCGCCCACTCTTTGCAATGCCCATCGGATTCAATACATCCTTCACATAGTCCATCTTCTTTTTTATCGCACCCAAAACAGCACTCACCGCAAGCCGTGATTATTAAAAAATCAATATCATTTTTCCTAAGCTCCACCAGTTTTTTCACACATTCCACCGTTTTGGCATCGGGATTATCAAATCTCATTGTTGTGCGACAGACGTTATCAAACTCTTTTTCAAATATTGTTTTACGAGATCCACCATTGCAACTGCCGCAATTCCTGCAAATATCAATATGTTTCCACGCAATTTCTTTCAAGCGTTCGTCAAGACAATTTTCGTTAAACCAATTTGAACCACTATCATCAGACCAAATAGTAAAATCGTCTGTTTCGGTTTTATCTTCACGGCTGTTAATCAAAATGAAGCACACATATTCATCTTTATACTTTACCATCCAATAAAATTTGTCCTCCCAATAGCCTTTGCCACGCTCAAACTGCATTTCATTTACCCTCAAAAATGCGGCAAACTCTATAGCGTTCTTATGCGCATCACCAGTGAGAACATCATCAATATGATTTTCTATTCTCTGTTCAGACATCGTTTTTCTCCCGTAAAATCATTATTTTCATGTTTCATTCAAAATCTGCACCGTACACGCTTTGATAATCGCTTCCAAATAATTTATTTTCATTTAATATTACGCCTTTATTAAAATGACCAGTCGGGAAAGGAAATTCATCATGCAACTGTAATGTTTGCTTATCCCAAATGGAAATTTTATTTGAATCTGCAACGATAAGTAAATCCTTATATGTTCCGAGAATTTTTGCCATACCACGCACAGCCTTTTTCGATATGCAAACCACTTCAAAAGAATCGGCGTTTGTTGCCTTGATTGTCATGTCTTGCGATACTGTATAAATCAAATTATTGTTTAATACTACGCTGTAAATATTTTTCTTGCCTAACTCTATTTTTTTGTTTATTTTCATATTGTTTGTGTCTACAGCAAGCAATTCTCCTTGAACATTACCGGCATATAAACTATTTCCGACAACGTTAAAATCCCAAAATGTCGAATTGCCAATATCGTACTTTTTATATTCTTTCGTGTCTATATCCATGACTGCCATCTTACCATTCCGTATGCAGATATATGCTTTTTTTGCATCAAATCTTACCTCTCCCAAATCTGACGATAAATCTTCACCTAAACGGTGAACATTTACTACTTGCAAATTTTCTTTTTCAAGAATATAGAGGTCACAGAAGTCTGTGAGAAACACATATTTATTGCAGATTGAAAAACTGCGAGCTTTTCCGTCCTTTTTGAATATAACATTTTGTGCCATTTGGCTCATATCAGATAAGCTGTATTTATACATAGTCCGTTTACAGCGTATATACAGAGATTGACCGTCCAAAGCCAAATTCAATCCGTCATTTTCTAAGTCAAGTAACTTTTTCGGTGTTGTTATATTCATAACTCAATCCTCCCCAGTCTTCACCTTTTTATGTTTTTGCTTACTACTATTTGGGTTGTCAGGTATTGTCATTTCAATATATCCGGTTACTATTTCAGTAATAGCGGAAATCAAATCTAGCATTAATAATTTTTTATTACTTGTACATAATCATAACGTACAAGGATTAATTGTGCTACTACTTTTTCGTTTTATTCTTGTCTATGCGACCATTTTAGTCTATGTAAAGCACATATCCTTCTAGCATTCATCACTCTCATAGCACGAACGCTCACCTTCGAAAATGCTTTGCATTTCCTAGGTGTTCGTTTGACTCACTTTCATAGCACGAACGCTCACCTTCGAAAATGCTTCGCATTTCCTAGGTGTTCGTTTGACTCACATGGAATTAATAAAAGAGACATATGCCAGCAAGCTGTCAATGTCTCCTTTAATAATTCCGCGTTCGTGCTATTCGTTCATCTTTGCAAGTTTTGCTGCCTAGGTCGCAGCCGACCAGGCATTCTAGTTTTCGTTCATCCTTGCAAGTTTTGCTGCCTGGTCGGCGGCAATACATGCATCGATGATTTCATCTATATCACCATTCATTATCTTTTCCAATTTATATAGTGTCAGACCAATTCTATGGTCTGTAACTCGGCCCTGAGGGAAGTTGTATGTGCGAATCTTTTCCGATCTGTCGCCGGTACCAACCTGGCTGCGACGCATCTCTGCTTCTGCATCATGGGCTTTCTGCTGTTCAATGTCAAACAATTTTGTACGAAGCAAGGCAAACGCCTTTGCTTTATTCTGCAGCTGTGACTTTTCTGTCTGGCTGTAAACCACAATACCTGAAGGATAATGAGTCAGACGTACTGCGGAATCGGTGGTATTGACGCACTGACCGCCATTACCGGATGCACGCATAACATCAATACGAATATCCTTGTCATTGATAACGACGTCCACTTCCTCTGCTTCCGGCATAACTGCTACTGTAATGGTAGAGGTATGGATTCTGCCTGCAGATTCCGTTTCAGGTACACGCTGCACACGTTGTACACCACTCTCGTACTTTAGTTTGGAATAAGCACCCTGTCCGGTAACCATAAAGGTTACTTCTTTCACCCCGCCAATTCCAATTTCTTCCATACTCATGGTCTCAATCTTCCAGCGTTGGCTTTCTGCATAATGTACATACATACGGTAAACTTCAGCTGCAAACAATGATGATTCATCTCCACCGGCACCGGCACGGATTTCTACGATCACATTCTTATCATCATTAGGATCCTTCGGCAGCAACAGAATTTTTAACTCCTGTTCCAATTCTTCAATTCGCGTTCTGTTGACAGAAAGATCTTCCTTCAACATATCGCGCATATCCTCATCTTTTTCTTCATTCAGCATAGATAAGGAATCTTCCACATCCTGTTTGCATTTCTTATACTCCGTATATGCTTCCACAATAGGAGTTAGATCACTCTGCTCCTTCATCAGCATACGGAACCTGTTTTGGTTGTTCACCACGTCAGGCTCATGAAGTTCATTCACGATTTCTTCAAAACGTCTTAATAAATCTTCTAGCTTATCAAACATCTTATCCTCTTTCCTATCACTACACGATCTAAACCGGCATAATCCTTTACCACAGTTACTTCTTCGAACCCGGCTTCCATCATCAGTAAACTGACTGCTTCCTTCTGTTCATATCCGATTTCGAATAGAAGACTACCGCTATCCTTTAAATATTCATTGCTTTTCTTTATAATTCTTCTATAAAAAGAGAGGCCATCCTCACAACCATCCAATGCAGACATTGGTTCATGATCTTTCACTTCCGGCATCAGTGATGCAATGTCGCTAGTGGGTATATAAGGTGGATTTGATACAATCACATCAAAAACAGGAGAGACTGCCTCACCTGAAAAAGCATCAAATAAGTCCGCTGCGAGCCATTTAGGCTGATAATCAGCAGGTAATAATTGCCTTCCATTCTTTACGGAAACCTTAAGGGCTTCTATAGAAATATCAACTCCATAGCCAATTATATCCTTAACCAAAGACATAAGGCTTATGATAATGCAACCCGAACCTGTGCACATATCCAGCACCTTCATACCGGGTTTTACAAATCGAAGTGCCTGTTCAACCAGAATTTCAGTATCCTGTCTGGGAATCAGTACGTGCTCATTGACATAAAATGGAAGCCCATAAAAATATTGTTCTTCTGTCAATAATTGAAGTGGAACTCTTTTTGCTCTTTCTTCAATGAGCTCCATAAAAAGGTTTTGTTCTTCACCGGATACTTCTCTATCCCCATGTACAAGCAACGTATTCCTGTCTGTTTTACAAACAAATTCCAATAAAAGTCTGGCGTCTAATTCAGCTTCTGGCACCTCAGCTTCTTTCAGGATATTGACGCCATCCATATAACATTCCCGATAGTTCATGTAATCATTCATCCCCAGTTTGTAGGTCATCAACCTCGTAAGCGAACTCGTCTACCAGAAACTTTTTCCAGTCAAAAACTGCATCCACTGAGGCAATGGCAACCTCCACCATGTCTTTGGTGGGTTCTTTTGTGGTAAGCTTTTGAATCATCATACCGGGAGCTGATACTATTTTGATAAAAATAGTATCGGTCCTGCCTGCTAATCTGATCAGTTCATACGATATACCCGCAATAACCGGAATTAGTAAGATTCTAAGCACCACTCTTTCAACGGGATTGGTTACCTGAATAAAAAAGAAAAGAAGAATACTTACAAACATAACAAAAAAGATAAAGCTGGTACCACAACGCTTATGTAATCTGGAACTGCGCATCACATTCCCAACAGTAAGAGGCTTTCCTCTTTCTAAGCAATTTATGCATTTATGTTCCGCTCCATGATACATATAAAGGCGTCTGATATCCTTCATGGCTGCTATGCCAACTACATATAAAATAAAGATGAGAATTCGAACCACACCTTCTATTATAGTCATCAGCACATTGCTCCGTACATATTCCTTAAACAAAGAAGTTATAAAAAAAGGTAACACAATAAAAATACCCACTGCAAGGATAATGGAAACTATGGTCAGAATAGCAGAAAAAACTTTCTCAGCATTACCATGAGTCATTTTATTCAGGGCTCTGTCTGCAACAGTTTCTTTCGTATCCTCATCTTCATAAAAATCAGCAGAGTAATTCAGACACTTTGTTCCCAGTATCATGGAGTCAATAAAATTAAAAATACCACGTATGAAGGGAACCTTGTTTATTGGGCTTCCGTGCAGAACGCCTTGGTAGTTTTCCATTTCTACTTCAATTTCCCCATCCGGCTTTCTTACTGCAACGGCATACTTTTCTCCGTTTTTCATCATAACACCTTCCAACACGGCCTGCCCGCCTATACCGGAATACTTTCTGCGTTTCATATTTACCATATAAACCTCCTGAAGATGTGTCTTTTATACCATAAAAGGTTGAGATATACACCTCAACCTTTTAGAAATCTTATTTAAGGAAAAACTATTTGCTTTCCACACCGTATCTCTTATTAAACTTATCAATACGACCATCAACTCTTGCAGATTTCTGCTGGCCCGTGTAGAATGAATGACACTTGGAACATACTTCTACGTGAAGTTCAGGTTTGGTTGAACCGGTTACAAATGTGTTACCACAGTTGCAAGTAACGGTAGCCTGATAGTAATTTGGATGGATTCCTTCTTTCATCTCTTTCACCTCTCTATAATAAAGTCAACTTATTCTGTTCTCATCCGTACTGCTTATGCATCCACAAACAGCGTTATTAGTTTACCATGTCAATTAGGCATTTGCAAGCTTTTTTTATATAAATTTCATTTTTTTGACAGTATTAATAAACTCATTATTATTTCGGGTTCTTGAGAACATATCTAGTATTCTGTCAGCAGCATCATCTGCCTTCATGCCATTCAGTGCTTTACGCATAATATTGATTGCTTCCAGCTCGTCGGGACTGAGCAATAAATCCTCTCGTCTAGTGCTGGATTTCTGTAAATCAATTGCAGGGAAAATACGCTTTTCAGAAAGCCTTCTGTCCAATACCATTTCCATATTTCCGGTACCCTTAAATTCTTCGTATACCACATCATCCATTTTGGAACCGGTCTCTACCAGTGCAGTAGCCAAGATTGTAAGGCTGCCCCCGTTACGTAAATTTCTTGCAGCACCAAAAAAGCGTTTTGGCATATGCAATGCTGCAGGATCAAGACCACCGGATAGGGTACGTCCGCTGGGGGGAACCACCTGGTTATAAGCACGTGTCAGTCTCGTGATACTGTCCAATAAAATGACAACATCCATACCATGTTCGACCAACCTTTTTGCACGCTCAATTACCATTTCTGCTACACGTTTATGATGGTCCGGAAGTTCATCGAAGGTAGAATAAATAACATCCACATTGGGGCCTTCTATAGCCTCTTTGATATCGGTTACTTCCTCAGGGCGCTCATCAATTAATAAAATCAGCATATGCATACCAGGTTCACTCTTCAATACTGATTGAGCCACCTGTTTTAATAAAGTTGTCTTTCCGGCTTTAGGAGGAGAAACAATCATACCACGCTGTCCCTTACCAATGGGACTGACTAAATCCATCACACGCATGGCAATATTACAACCAGGAACCTCAAGCTTAATCCTTTCATCAGGGAAAATAGGAGTCATGTCTTCAAAATTTCGTCTTCTCATGGTCTCTTCCATGGTAAATCCATTTACTGAATTGATATAGAGAAGTGCACTGAATTTCTCCTGCTGAGTTTTGGTTCGTTTATTTCCTTTGAGAATATCACCAGTTTTTAACCCAAATCTTCGAATCTGACTAGGAGCTACATATACATCATTTTCTCCAGGCATATAGTTTTCACAACGAATAAATCCATATCCATCAGGCATAACTTCCAAAATACCGTTTGCTTCCTGACCACTGTCTAATTCTGGTGGAAATGTATTGGAATCATACACAGCATTCTTGTCAGAAGATTGCATTCTACGTTCCATACGCTCTTCCGGCTGTACTCGTCTTTCCGTACGCTCCTCCTGCACTTCTTTCTCTGATTGCTTTTCCACTACCGTAATTGCCTGCTGGGCGGATCTTTCCTTCTCATCCTGAGTCAGCATTACATCTACTACTTCAGACTTCTTCATGGATGATATCCCCTTAATTCCCCTAGACTTAGCAATTTCCTTTAAATCCGCAAGTGCCAGAGATTCATACTTTTCTCTCATAAATAAAATTACCTCCTAAAAATAAGTGCACTATTCCTTAGTGCACAAAATACCTTCTATATTAAAATGTTAAATTGGGATAAAAATGAATCATTTCGAATATTCAGATCACATCAAATGATATAGTTGCATTATATTACATAAATCCCAAAATGGGAAGTCCTATTTTGGGATTTTTTTACTAAAAGCTTGATTTATTCTTAGTTAATTTTGACTTATACACATATGATATTGACTGTGAGGTCTGTTTATTAGATAATAAATTAGATATCTAATACACTAACTAATTAAGGAGGCTATTATGTCTGACTTCAGCAACCTAAACTCTCTTCTCGAAGAATTTGTGCATCATGGATTGCCCGGCTGTGGATTGCAGATCACCCAGCACGGTCAAACCATCTATGAGGGATATTTTGGATATGCGGACATAGAAAACAAGATTCCTGTATCGGCATCGTCCCTGTTTCGACAGGCTTCCATGTCCAAGTTACCGCTTTATACAGTATTGATGATGCTTTACGAAAAAGGAAAGTTTTTACTTACTGATCCCTTATCTGATTTTTTTCCTGAATGGAAACACAGCACCAAATACTTAAAGAACCCCAATGGATATGTAGATATTGTTCCAACCACGCGGCCTGTCATCATTAGTGATATATTGTCAATGAAATGCGGCCTTCCCTATTGCAACTTTCCGGGAGATACTACAAACGAGACCCTACGGGCCATGCAAAAACGCATGCAACCTCTTTGGGACAGAGGACACTTCACACTACAGGAACAAATTCAGGTAATGGCAGACGTCCCTCAGGCATTTGACCCGGGTAGTCACTGGCTTTATGGTTTCTCCAGTGAACTGGCAGCCGGGCTGATTGAAAAGGTATGCGACAAACCCATTGATGATGTTTTTCAGATGATGTTGTTTGATCCACTTGAAATGAGTGACACCAGATCCCATTACTTTGGCAATACGAAAGAGCGAATGGTGACTCTATATGGAAAAGACGAAAATGGTTCTCTTTCTCCCATACATACAGTATTAGATGATAAACACCTCCCCCGTAAAGAGCATGAATGCGGCTGGGCACGGCTCTTCTCCAGTGTTAACGATTACTCAAAACTCATGCAGATACTGGCTTGCGGCGGGACTTATAAGGGGCAGCAAATCATAGGAAGAAAAACCATTGACCTGATGCGTTCCAATGGTCTGACATCGGAGCAGTTAAAAGACTTTGAGGATACCTACAATGCCGGTTATGGCTATGGATATGGGGTAAGAACTCTGATTGATAAACAAAGAGGCAACCACAATGGTTCCCTTGGTGCTTTTGGCTGGACCGGAGGGTTTGGTACCTGGTGTGAATCAGATCCTGAAGAAGAAGTATCCATCGTCTACATGCACAACATGATGCCCGATGAAGAGCTCTATTATCACCTGCGTATGCGCGCAGCCGCATATGGCTGCCTAGATTGACACATTTTTTTGATCCTATTGATAATGATACATTTTAATTCATTGGATGAATACGTAACAGGCTTTCAGCGCGTAGCGCGCACCTGACGTATCATTCAATGATTTACATTAAACAGCAATTGTATACATATGTAAAGAAAGAGAGGACTTTATTATGGCAAAAAAAGCAAAAATTACAATTCATCCTTCGTTTCAAATCGGTGAGATCTCTCCGCGACTCTACGGTACCTTTTTGGAACCCATAGGCTCCATGGTAAATGGAACCATGTACAACCCTAAGCATCCTACTGCAGATGAGCAGGGCTTTCGCCAGGATTTTATCAATGCACTGAAAGACAGTAAAATGGAAGCTGTCCGCTTACCCGGCGGTAATTTTGTATCTGGTTGGGACTGGAAAGACTCTATTGGCCCTAAAGAGCAAAGAAAAACCAATCTGGATCTCGCGTGGTATCAGTACATTACCAATGAGGTAGGTCACGACGAGTATCTGCAATGGGCGGAAAAAACTGGTGCAGAACCTCTTTATACCTTGAATCTGGGAACCGGAGACATCAAGGATGCTATAAGTCTGGTGGAATATACCAACCACGAGGGTGGAACTTACTGGTCCGATCTTCGTCGCAAGAATGGTCATGAAAAGCCTTACGGTGTGAAAACCTGGTATCTGGGCAATGAAATGGATGGTCCCTGGCAGATAGCATCCTTTGAAAAAGATCCAAGAGGCTACGGCATCAAAGCTCATGAAATATCCAAAGCAATCAAATGGGTGGATCCCACCATTGAGACCGTTGTCTGCGCTTCTTCTGCCCCTTTTTTAGCTCATTACCCTCAATGGGAAGAAGATGTTTTGCAGGAATGCTATGAAACAGTTGACTATCTCTCCATGCATCATTATCACTCTGCTCCTGCCGGTGATTACAAAGCTCTTCTAGGTGGCTCCATTTATTTTGAAGATTACATCAACACGGAAGCTGCTCTTTGTGATTTGATTGCCGCTAAGCTTCGTTCTCCCAAGAAGATGATGCTTTCCTTTGATGAATACGGCACTATGGTTCGTCCAAACAGCCCTCTTCATCCTGGGTTCGGACCTCATAATCTGGCAGCCGCACACTATGCTTTTGATCCAAACAGAAAGTATGTGCTTCATGACCCGGATAAAATGACCGAGCGTTTCCATTTTGGTGGTGATATGATCCAGGCTCTGAATATGGCTTCCATCCAGCTTGCCTTCTTACGCCATGCAGACCGTGTGAAAATTGGCTGTATGACTGGCGGCCTTGGTGCTCTATGTGCATCCAATCATGACCATGTATGGCAATCCGCATCCCACTATGCCTTTACCCAGCTGATGCAGTATGGTAGGGGACATTCCCTGAAAACAGCTGTTGAATGTGAGACCTTTGATATACCCGGATATGCTATTGATGATAATTCACAATATACTACCAAAGAAGGACTTCCATACATTGACACAGCAGCTGCCTGGGACGAGGATCATAACAGTCTTGCAGTCTTTGTCATCAACAGAAATCAAGATGCAGAATATCCTCTAGAGATTGACTTAAGCAGCTTTACTGATTATGCTTTTGACAAACAGCAGGAAATGTTCTGTGAGGATATGGAAGCTAATAATAGCTTTGAGCATCCTGATACCATTCATCCAAGGGTAAACAAAGAAGCAACCTTTACTGATGGTATACTTACTACCAGTGTTAAGCCATTGTCTTGGAATGTACTTCACTTTACAAAAAAATAATTACTGTCTTATAATATTAACAGCAGGTAATTGCATAACTTCATGCAATTACCTGCAAAATTTAGGAACGAGGTATTATATGGAACATTCTTTTCTTAGCGCACTTATACAGACTTCCTGCCTCCATCGAGCTATAAGCCGTGAAGAATTTCAAAAATTGGATCTTTCAGAAGGACAGCCAAAGATTTTATTGCATCTGCTTTCTGGTAATGGAATCCTGCAAAAGGATCTTTCTCATGTCTGCAATGTCAAACCGGCTACCATGACTGCTTTGTTACAGAAGATGCTTGTAAAAAATCTTGTTATAAAAAAAGAGATTCGAGTATCCGGCGGAAAAAGAGGCTATCTCATTTTTCTAACAGAGCCTGGACGTGAACTTGCATATCAAGTCGTCGAAGTTTTTGATCAGATAGAAAAAATCTGTTTTCAGGGATTCTCCGAACAGGAACGGGATCAATTAGTTTTTCTCCTAAACAAAGTATCGGACAACCTGCGGCAACGTAACTAGCCCTTATCACTCTGAAACACAGCTAAATCCTTATAGTGGCTCAGTTGTCAAGACAAAAATCTAAGATTTCTATAATGAACTGATATGGTTGATAAGTGACAAGGAACATGGGGAGGATTGTGGAACACTCCCCCAATCCATATATGCATTAAGCTACATATGGCAATAGCAT
>DATERV010000025.1:0-3686 GCA_035271185.1 Lachnospiraceae bacterium
CCATAATGATATCGCATTTCCAGGTATTATATCGCATTAAAAAAGCCGACTGCATACACAGCCGGCTTACATAAATAAAATTATTCACCAAAAACAGCTTTATAGTCTGCCTGGAATTTTTCCATACCTGCATCAGTCAATGGATGTTTAATCATCTGCATAATAACGCTGTAAGGAACTGTTGCAATATCCGCTCCTGCAAGCGCACAATCAGTTACGTGAATAGGATTTCTTACGCTGGCTGCAATAATCTGGGTTTCCAGTCCTGCTAACGTAAAAATATCTGCGATTTCACTAATCAGGTCAACACCTCTTGAACTGATATCATCAAGTCTTCCAAGGAATGGAGATACATAGGTTGCTCCTGCTCTTGCAGCAAGAAGCGCCTGATTGGCAGCGAATATCAGTGTTACATTGGTCTTAATCCCCTCAGAAGTCAAAACTTTGCAAGCTTTTAACCCTTCTGCAGTCATAGGAATCTTAACAACCATATTTGGATGGATCGCAGCAATTGCACGTCCTTCCTTTATCATGCCCTCTGAATCTAAAGTAGTAGCTTTTACTTCTCCACTGATAGGGCCATCCACTATAGAAGCTATCTCTTTGATTACTTGTACAAAATCTCTGCCTTCTTTTGCAATCAGGGAAGGATTTGTAGTAACTCCGCAGATAACGCCCATATCATTTGCTTTTTCGATATCTTCAACGTTTGCAGTGTCAATAAAAAATTTCATAACTTGTTCTCCTCTTATACCTAATCTATAGGAAAAATTATCCTCAGAATGCATTATATTCCCGAGGAGTTGAATATCACAAGCCTGATATTGCTATTTTATGACCACTTTTTGTGATTTTTACTTACATATCTTTGAATGTTCCACAGGTAGTTTCTTTACAATCACTTGCACCGCAACCCCTGATATCTACATGTTCTGCACGGCATTTATAATCTTCATTATAAACACATTTGGTAGCTTCACAATCAATACTGAGGGTACGGCTTGGGTGCGATAGTGAACTCACGAAGGAATCCTCTGATCTTTGTCTGAAGCTTTCACAACAGGTTTCATCCTCACGATGTGCCTGTTCACCTCCTACACAAATATCACCCTTACAACAGTAACACTGGTCATTATAGGCACAGTTCTCCACACTACAACACAATTCAGCCATGCTAATACCTCCTTTTGATATTTTTTCACAGGTAGTTGCTCAACTCCATGCAACCACCTAATAGATTAATCAGAATTAGTATGACTGAATTTTTTCAGGTTTATACTTTAAAATCTATTTTTACCTATTATCTTCCTGCACTTCTTCTTTACGGATTGCCTTAGTCCGGATTTCTTCCAAGATATCGTTCACAAATACACTGAGGTCCTTCATGCCTTCATCGCCAAGAAAACGGCTTCTCACTGAAACCTTCTTTTCTTCCTCTTCCTTTTGTCCTACCACAAGCATATAAGGAACTTTAGCAAGTCTTGTTTCGCGAATCTTATATCCAATCTTTTCTGAACGAGAATCAACCGTTACAAGGATACCTTGGTTCTTTAATGTCCCTGCTACTTCTGCTGCATAATCTGCGTATTTTTCAGAAATAGGAAGCACACGAACCTGTTCCGGGCACAACCAGGTAGGAAATTTACCTTCATATTTTTCAATCAGCCATGCCAAAGTTCTTTCATAACATCCCATAGAGGTTCTATGAATAATGTAAGGACGTTGTTTCTCTCCATTCTGATCGATATAATACATATCGAATTGAGCTGCTAAAACAGCATCCCACTGAATGGTAATCATGGTATCTTCCTTACCATACACATTCTTAGCCTGGATATCTACCTTGGGGCCGTAAAATGCAGCTTCGCCTTCTGCTTCATAGAATGGTATTTCCAATTCGCTCAGCACAGATCTGATATGCTCCTGGGTATCATTCCAAACTTTTTCATCCCCAATATATTTTCCCTTATTGTTAGGATCCCATTTTGATAATCTGTAAGTTACATCCTCTGCAACACCTAAAGTTTCAAGACAATACTTAGCAAGTGCAAGACAGTCTTTGAATTCTTGTACCATCTGGTCAGGTCTTACAATCAGATGACCTTCTGTAATAGTGAATTGACGAACACGAGTCAGGCCATGCATTTCACCAGAATCCTCATTTCTAAACAGTGTTGAAGTTTCACTATATCTGCAAGGTAAATCACGATAGGACTTCTGACTGGCTTTGAATATATAATATTGAAATGGACAGGTCATAGGTCGAAGGGCATAAACCTCTTTATCCTTACTCTCATCACCAAAAATAAACATACCATCCTGGTAGTGATCCCAGTGTCCGGATATTTTAAATAAATCACTTTTTGCCATAAGAGGAGTCTTGGTACGCATATAGCCACGGTTGTTATCCTCTTCATCCTCAATCCATCTCTGCAGTGTTTGGATAATCTTTGCGCCCTTAGGCATGATCAGTGGAAGACCTTGCCCAATGACATCAACGGTAGTAAATAACTCCATTTCACGGCCCAACTTATTATGGTCTCTGCTTTTGATACTCTCCAGATATTTCATATACTCTTCCAACTCTTCTTTTTTATTGAAAGCAGTTCCATAGATACGCTGTAACATGGCATTTTCAGATTTTCCTCTCCAATATGCACCGGAAGAGGAAATTAGTTTGAATGCTTTGATGCCCTTTGTATTCATTAAGTGAGGACCTGCACATAAGTCAGTAAACTCCCCCTGTCTGTAAAATGAAATAACAGCATCCTGAGGAAGATCACGAATCAGTTCCACTTTATAGGGTTCCTTTTTATCTACCATAAACTGCATGGCTTTCTCACGAGAAAGGGTAAACTTCTCCAGTCTGCATCCTTCTTTGATGATTTTTTTCATTTCAGCTTCCAACTTATCCAAATCCTCCCTGGAGAAGGGTTCGTGTTCAAAATCGTAATAAAAACCGCTATCTATACTGGGTCCAATAGCAAGCTTGGCTTCCGGAAATACTCTTTGTACTGCTTCTGCCAATACATGGGAGCAAGTATGTCGTATGGTACGCAAACCTTCTGCGTCATTTGCAGTCAGTATATTCAACTCGCTATCTTCACTGATTACTGTACGTAAGTCCTCTACCTTACCATTAATCTCTGCTGCACATGCTACTCTTGCCAGACCTTCACTGATATCCAGTGCGATGTCATAAGCGCTCACAGCCTGCGCATATTCCTTTACAGAACCATCCTTTAGTGTGATTTTCATGCTTTTTTTCCTCTTTTCTTTTTCCTCAGTTAGGTGATTATGGCTTACTGTGCAACTATATGGTATACACGAAAGCCACGCTGCCGCTTAACGGCTTTCTTTGTATACCATATAATCGATGTTTCATATCACCTATACTCTTATGACAAAACCTAATTCGAATCCTCGCAAAGCATTTTTTAGCTGGAGTGTTTTCCTTCCACAAAAAAATCCCTGACATTACAATCTGTAATGTCAGGGACGTATTCACGTGGTTCCACCCTGCTTGCCTTATGCATAGAACACACAAGACCGCTCATTAACCCGTAACGAGGGCTGTACGGACTTTATTGGAGTCACTCAGAGGTGGTCTTCAGATAATGCACTCGCAGGGGTACTCACACCACCGGTTTCCCAGGTACCCTTCTCTGATACTTAGCTTTATCTTA
>DATERV010000026.1:0-8422 GCA_035271185.1 Lachnospiraceae bacterium
TCCATTGTTTTTCTATCTTCCATATGCTTCTCCTCCCTATAATCCAAATGCTTTACTTGTAAGTGACTGTGCTCCCTTTACGCTACCTACGGTCATTGCAATCGTAAATGTCATTTCACATAGATAAATCAGAGTCTGTGCCCAGTCAGCATACCCTCCGGTAAAGGATGGAAGTCCTGCATTTACAAAGGCGTTACATATGATAATGGCAAGTGCCATGGTTACTGCCTCAAATACAACAGATAAGAAGTATTTACAATAGGTAACAACCGTATTACTTACCGTTCTATTTCCTCCCATGGTTGAAAAAGCAATTGCCCCAAGTGGTACGATGATCATAATTTTTAAGAAGCGAAAATATACCGTGTAAATAATAAAGAAACCACAGATAATGATAATAATTGATAAAAGTGCAGTCAGTATCAGCATGACCAGACTTTCTCCAAATCCTAAATTCTTTATAATATCTGCCTGTGTACTATCAATGGTAAGTGTGGTTGTGTTACCCGCTGATATAAGATTGACTAGGTTTCCAATTGATGTAAAAAAAGCCTTCATGATAGTCACATTATTTGCCACGAACCACTCCGCAAGTCCTAATCGAATTAACATACGAAGTATCACTTCAAATCGCATCTCTTCCCTGACGTCCACACTCTCCGAGCAAAATCCTATGACAAAGAACAGTACTACCAGCGAAGACCCTACTGCCACAAAAATGGGTTCAATTCCCTCAATGACACCCCATGGACCGCCTCCTTTAAAGTTCACCGGAGACTGCCCAAGCATTGAAAACACCAAGGATATCTGGTTATTCCAAAATCCAAATACCATTTCAAGCAGGTCAAGTATCTTGTCTCCTAGTTTGAATATATCCATACTTGTTGTTCACCCCTTTCCTAAGATTCTGGGGCGTTTCCACCCCAGTTTGTATATTTCCAAACACCTTAGAATCCCAAGAATGTTAAAACTGTTGAAATTCCTGCCATCATAACACCCGCTACAATCCCCTTAAGAGCTGAGTTCATTGTGGATGAGTCCTGCTGCTGATAAGCCTGCGCAAACTCCATGACATTCTTTGCAAGAATAATGACACCAACGGCACCAATTACCGCGATAACTAATGTCTTCAGGTTATCAAGTGGCTGTGTTACTGCTGATGTTCCCGATGCTGCAAAACAAGTTGTACTCATTAACATCACTCCCATCATCCCTCCTGAAATTGCTGGAACCAGCTTCTTCTTTGCTCTACCAATAAATTCCTTCATCTTCTTTTCCTCCATATTTTCATTGTTATTCGTTGCTATATCTGTAATCTTTACTTTTTCCATAGCTTATAAATCTCCTTTGATTGGCAGAAAAAAACCAGTCCAAAGACAAATCTTTGATAACTGGCTTATACTCTGCATTATTTAATTGAATCTATCACTACAGGATTGTTCCTGGAACATAAATCAATCGGGCTTTCCCCGATACGGTTATGCGTTAGCCACCTCCCTCTACTTTAGTGCATTGCTGCCTGTGTTTCTCTGATTGACCTCATATGTTCTACTGATATGTCAGGATAAAAGTATTCTAAAATCTTAGCCTTAGATAGCCCTGCTGACATTGCTCTGCGCACTTCTTCTTTCTGGTCTGTAGAATAACTCCAATGAAGCATACGATTCGAAATGGTATCTTCCCATTCTGTCTTTTCTCTCTTAACGAGTTTCCTGCTCCCTATAGAGTTACCACCACTTGTAGTATCATCAGATTTCTCAGACTCATCTGTAAACTCTAATTCATTCCCCTGTTCACGGTTAAGCCTTTCTCTCTGTTCCTTTTCGTCAATTCTAGTAAATCGTCTGCTAAGTTCTGTATCTCCTAACAGCATAAATTCATCATAAGTCAGACTATCAATATAGATATTCTCTCCTTTTTCCTTTCGCTTCTCATAATGTTTTACGGCCTTTTCCGAAAGAATCTCAAAAGGAGATCCAATTAAATTTGTCTCTCCCTTTATCACATGGACATACGCCTCACCCTTACCATCAGCCGTTTGGTCAAACATTGGATGAGCAAAAGGATTATACTTGTTGTCCATAATAGGATCAAAACCACGAATAAAAACAATACACTTCTTATTATCCAGTTTTCTCACTTCATCTGGCATAAACAACTCTCTACCTAATACATCAAAGTTTCTAGATGAACTACCCTGTCGCCCCTTTGTTTCACCACTGGATTTCTTGTCAATGGTGCCCTTACCAAGAAGCTCAGACACATATTTGTGAGTGGATTGCTCGTTTCCACCAAGATAGATAAAGGTGTCACAGTTCCCCGGAATGGTCTCCCATGTATCCTTGAATAGGGCTTTTAACTGGGCGAAGTTCTGGATAATGATTATGGATGAAATCTCCCTGCTACGCATAGTGGAAAGTAAGGAACAATAGTCATCAGGTAATGCCACATTGGCAAACTCATCAAGCATAAAGGTTACATGGATTGGGAGCCTCCCACCACAATTAAAGTCTGCCTGGTAATATAGCTCTTGAAATATCTGTGTATAGAGCATTCCTATGATAAAGTTATAGGATTTGTCGGAATCGGGAATCACACAGAAAAGTGCTGTCTTTGTCTCTCCATCCCCATTTACACCAATACCAACCTCTGCAAGGTTTAACTCATCTTTTGATAAGAGCCTTAATACCTGCCTATTCTCTAGAAATGCAAGTCTGGAGTTTGCACTGATAATAATGGATCGTACTGTGTCACCTGCACCCCGCATACATTTGTTATACTGCTTTACTGCTGGGTGGTTTGTTCCCAGTGGTGACTGTTCCTCTAGGAATTTCATTCGTACATCAAGTCTAGAGGGCTTGCCCTGTTCCGCTACTTCTGCTTCACCAAGTAGTTTTAATACAGTTTCGAAATTTCTTTTTGAAGGTTTTTCTTCCAACCATACATAATAAAAAATAGCTTGAAGAAATAGTCCTTCTGCCTTCTCCCAAAATGGATCTGAGGGCGTAGCACCCTTTGGTGTGGTATTAGAAATTAGGTTTGTAATTAGCTTTACTACATCTGTTTCTTCTCTAATATAGAAAAACGGATTATAACAATCTGATTTATCCATTTCTAGAAGATTAATTACTTTGACATTATATCCATTGTTTTTTAGCATCTGGCCGCAGCTTCTAAGAATCTCTCCCTTTGGATCGGTACAGATAAAAGAGCATTGATGCGGCATTTGCATCAGATTCGGTTTCACCTCATAAAAAGTCTTTCCCGCACCAGAGCCTCCACAGACAAGAATGTTCCCATTCAGTTTCAGTTTTCTAAAATCCAATGACATCCTTACATTCTGACTCAGAATTCGATTGAAGTTTTCATCCTTATCCATCAACACTTTATTTACCTGCTTTGGATTCTCAAATCTTGCCGTACCAAACTCCTTACCTGGCATATAGTTTCTTTGACTGGTGTAATACATGACAATAGCCATCCCATAAATTCCTATGGCAATGGCTATTGCTTTAACTGTATACTCATTATAATAATTTGCTATGGGCGTCCTACAAATCTCATTAAATCGACTTATAAATTCATTTAATTTTATTCCCTGTTTCCATGCTCCACCAATCAGATATCCAATATAGCCTGCAAGTACTGCACCAAGCAGAAGAAACAAAATGGATGGTTTCTTTTTACTTGTTTCCATTCGTTTTACCTCATCTTCTTTGTTGATGTCGTTTTCTTTGTTGTAGTCTTCCTCTGGGTCTTTTCTGTTTCCTTTACCTTTGTATTTGCATAACGATCACGAACAGTAGATTCCACTTTGTCATAATGTCCAAAGAGTTCCTCACCTATCTTCGTTTCTATAACACGGTTCTCCTTATTGTACATCTTATAATTCTTACTGGTATCCAAAAACGTTAACATCGTCTGTCCGTTATGAATGTCCATGATATTCTCTTTATTAATCCAGAGATATCTAGCATTCTCTCCCCATGTTCCCGGTACTCTTGTCTTGACCGCATGATTGTTCTCCTCCACAATCAGCTTTTTACTGATTGTAACGTCAGAAAAATTTAGGTTTTTTGATGCGGATATCGCTCGCATTCTCTCAGTCAAATTTTGATAACCTCTGACACGATTAAGAAAGGAATCCTTATCCATTATAACCTTATGCTTACCTTCATTATCTTTAGCTCCAATAAAACCAATGGTTTCAAGCTGTTTGATTACTGTTTCTGCCTGTTCATTTCCAATACTGAAGCTCTCTTTCACCTGGTCCACACTGATACTTTGTTTCTCCATAGCAAACAAACCAACCTTCTCAATAAGGCCATCAATGGTTGCATTGATTTCTGTGGGAACCTCATTCCCCTGCTGCTTTTTTAAAAAATCCATTAACTTTCCAAGTGTTTTCTCATCGCCGTTCTTTAGATAGTCATCAAAGGTGGCAATACGACCAGACTTTAACTTCTGAATCATCATGTTAGCTCTAGGCACAGCTTCTGTATGAAAGATTACCTCGCTCATGCCATCCTTCTTATTTAGATCTGGCAATATAGAATAGAGTATCCCATACTTCTTGGCCATCTTCTCAACCTTTTGCATGTCTTTCGTCTCAAACTGTAATACCTGCAGATCCCCTCCTTTCATCAAGAGCTTTCTCATGGAGGTCTTCCCAAGCTGCTTCTCATAGTCTAGCATTCCCTTTAGAAAGTCGATTGCCTTCTGCATAGCACCAATACCATTACTGCCTACCTTCATAGCAATTTCAATACCGTCATATGCTACACGAATTATTTGTACTGCTTCTTGAATCTCCTCTGCCATTTAACACACCCCCTTAGTTACATCAATACCATGTGCTCTAAGAATATCAGCTAATCGTTTCATTGCTTTTTCTTCTTCAAGTCGATAAAGTTCCAGTGTAACAAGCAAGTTTTCAATTTCTTCTACCCTGTTTTGCTTTGTATTAAGCATAGATGAATATCTCTGCATGATTTGTTGCGACTCTATATCATCTCGTGACTCCATCAGTTCATTAATAAGTTTGTTTGTGCTTTCTTTATCTCCTGACTTAAAAGCATATTGCACTACAAACTCGGTTTCCCATGCTGCAAAAGAATGATCCCTTTCCTTCATAATTATTGTTGCTTCATTCACCATTGCTAAGTTCATACACTGCCTCCTAATATGCCATACTGTTTTCCAATACAGCAATCTCAATAATTTCTTTCATTTTCTCAGCTGATAAATTATTATTAATTAATTCTACTAGCTGACCTTCTGTTAGACCTTTTTCAATTCCACATTTAATCTGCATCAGCTGTTCTGGAACCATATCCCCACTTGCAACTAATTTGACAATGTCTGCTCTTGACTTCTTCTTAAAACAGAGCTTTGATATAAGGCTTACTACCCCATTGGTTTTTCGTTCCATTCTTTCCAACTGTATGTTCTGAATCATCTGACCTCTTCCATCAACTATAGGAATTTGATAATATACCGGAATCCCATATTGAGTAGGCTGTAGCTGTAGTACATCTTTATCCGTTATATTTTTCCTGCTCTGTCTAATGCTTTGCTCTGGTAGCTTAGGTTCTTGATTATTTATTTTACTTTGCAAATTATCAATCTGAACTTGCATTTTCTTAATCTCCTCTTCACAAGCTTCTTTCTCTTTCCTAAGACGCGCAATTGCTCCCGTTGCTTTATTAATCTCCTCTTGCTGCTTATCTAACATATAATCCTTGTCATCCAAGTCATCAATGAGGTTCTTTCTTATTGCCTCATCTTCCTTACTTGTTTCTAACAGCTTTAACTTTTTATTTAATTCATCATAACGACTCCCTTGATAAGATATTTTATCAGAGACTTCATTCAGTAACGTAATAAGCTCTTTCAAATAATCTGCGTCAATCTCTTTCATTTCATCACTACTTAACTCATTCACCGCAGATTTTGACCTATTAATTTCCTCCTGATATCTTTCATACACCTGCTTCATTCTCTGTGGCATTGCTTTTGTTTCTTCCATAATTGTACGAATTGTATCTAAAGAAACTCCCTTTTCAAAAAAGTCAAATAATACTTCCATCTGACTATTGCTATGACCCGTCTTACAAATCACAGAAAGCTCTTCCTGTGTACAATTTCTTCTCAAACAATTGGAATATACTCTCATCTGCCTGATATCATACTTTCTATCGGTATACTGCTCTGTCTCCTCTTTTGATAATCCAAACTCCAGATCTGATTGAACAAGCTGAATCATATCACTACTATATTTCCCGCGACGTTGCATCTTCTCAATAATCACATTAATCTCTTCCGGGTCCATAGGTTTTCTTTCCTGAATCATATTTTCCTCCATTCCAAAATGATATAAAAAATACAGCCTATCTATATGGCTGCTTTCTTCCATCATCTCTTACTCTTTCTTTGTTGCCTTCTAATTCCATCTCTTTCTGCGGCACTCTTCCATCTTCTTTAGCAGAAATATCTCTCCATATCGCCTCACCTATTCTTAATTCCTTACGAAGGACAGTTTCTCTCTTTTTTGTTTCTGCTACCTTCTCACGGTAATAATCTCGAAGTTTTTCAACTTCGTCATAAGAATATCCTTGTCCTAACAACTGCCTTTCATACTTTAAGAACATTTGATGTTCCTCTAAAAAGAAATGATCTCCCTGCTGATATACTTCTTCTGCTGATAAAAGCTCTTTCATTTCATCGGCAAGGTCAAACAGAGCTTTACGTTTCTGTCTTGCACGAAAAACCTTGCTTTTCTCTTGATTCGATTCTTTCTTATGCTCCGTTAGGACATGAATTGCAGATAACAACTCTTCTGCATTATAGATATTATGCCTCGTTAAAAATAGATATTGTTGTTGCAACTGATCCATTTTACGAATATCATCCCTATACTTCCATACCTGGCTATATGGTCGCTTCTTAAGCTGACCAGTACGATACAACTTAGCATAATACCTCTTCTGCAATCCTGACATCTTTGCTTTTTTATACCTTTTTACATAGCATCGAACTATTTGTGGCTTAACTTCTATTTTTCTAGAACTATAAAAAGCTAAGTCCTCTTTAATAACCCTTTCCCTTATTACTTCTTCTGAATAATCACTTCCTAAAGTATCACACCTTCGATAGCGCTTCATTCCTGGAGGCTTTAGAGCCAGATATACACCTCTTTTTATTTCATATTCTTTTGCAGCTATAAGTTCTAAAAAGCTTTCATAGTCTGATGCCTGCAAGATACATGCATCGATATCTCTCCTTATCATATCTGACCATAAAAAATTCCCATCTCTGTGTTCATTCCATTCTTTGTAATGCTCACTGCTTTTTCGTTTCCCATCTCTCATTTCCTCTTCGATATCAATAATCGATAATCCATATTCCTTACATAACCGATTGGTAATTGGTTGAATCTCTTTTGCCCAATCTCCTTTTTCATATCGATATTTCTTTCCATCCAGGAAACTTACGCTATTAAATACAATATGAGAATGAACATGATCCGTATTGTCATGAACAACAAATACTGCCTCATATGATTTACCTAGATATTCACAAGCAAACTTTTCTGTTATTTGGAAAGCAGTATCTGGATCTACCTCATTTTCCTTAAAGGATAAAATAAGATGATAACCTTGTCGTTTCCCTACCTTATTAAATTTCTGTTTGGTTTCCTTCATTTGCTCAAAAGCGATATCTGGCTGGCAGTTTATGCCGCCAACCAATCTACCGTTTTGTGTTTTTTCTAGATTCATAACATATTCAAGAGAACTCTTTAAATGTTTACCGTGATAATTACCACCACAGTCCTTCATATAAAGAATTTTAGTGATTGCCAATGACTTTCACCGCCTCATCAACTTTCATATTTAATTTACGCATGTAGGCAAACAATCTGTTTTTTTCATTCTCTGAATAGAAACCAGCATTATTGTTAAATACAATTTGATTGATGTTTACGCCGATTCTGTTAACTTCGTTAATTAAATCCTTTAGCAGTCTTCTGATTTCTGGATAGTCATTTGGTTTTTGACTTATCATTAATCTTAGATAAGCTGATTCACTCATGTTTACTCCTAGTGCATTTTCTTCAAGAAGCTTTGCTTCCTCTGGTGTCATTCGAAGGAGCTTACTTACACTATGAACACGGTTTGCCATTTACTTCACCTTCCTCTACCTCGACTTCCATACTGATTAATTTGCTCATTAACAGAAACAATAACATCTTTCAAAACTTTTGTTTCCATCGCTTTTTGTCCTGTATTCATATTCATAATAAATTCATCTGCCAACTTCTTGGCAAGTATCTCCACCTCTTTGGCATATTTGGTCTGTTGAAACAACTTGTCCATAATTAATTCTTCTGCTTTTAAGCTATCATATCTGCTTTGCATTTTTG
>DATERV010000027.1:0-4653 GCA_035271185.1 Lachnospiraceae bacterium
GTATACTATTTTGGAAATGGGATTTGAATATAAAGATGTTATTGAAAAGTTTAATAAAATTGATTGGTCATACGATAATCTGGTATGGATAAATGTTTTGATAACTAATAGCGCCTCAAAAAATATGATAACTGGAGGACAAGCTATAAGAAATGCAGGAAAGATTATAGCATACATGATTATCGGAGAGAACTATTCAAAAAAAGAAAAAGCAGAATTACTGGGCATACTTCGTGATGCTGCTGATGATGAAACGGTAGAACTCCCACAAATAATAAAATAGAATCAACTTAACTGAATGTGATCAAGGAATATGTAAGTAGAAAGGATGATTTTAATGGAATTAATGGATTTAGAAAAATTGCCAATTAAAGGCACTATTATATGCCCTATCTGTAATAAAGAAAAAATTATAGCATATGAAGGAAGTAGTGGAAAAAGCTCATTACATTGTTGTAAATGTCAGCGATTAATTCTAGTTAATTATGATAACTTGACAGCGTGTAATGCAAAACCTAGAAATAATAAAAAGTAGAATATAGTACTGACTGAGCACATAGGGGTAATTAAAATCCACCAAAAAGCCGGAGTAATTTATTGCATATACAATGCAATGATTTACTCTGGCTTTTTGATTTGAAAATTGTAGGCGTCCGGAGCCTTTTATATAGATGTAACTATTAATTTGTTAGAAAAATTTAGTGATAGTGTAAAGTGAGTTATGAGAAAACAGAGTCAAAAAAATAGGCTCAGATGAACCTTGAAAACTGTAGATATTGATACTAAATAGCTCTCCGAAGTCAAAGCCAAAAAGGGATATGGCTTAGGGCGCTGCCCTAAGTACCTGCAAGGGGCTTGCCCCTTGACCCATTACGGGCCTTGCCCGAACCCATCCTTGCCGGAAGGCAGGAAAAGGGCGCAGTTGCCCCTTTTCTGCGTGAATAGGATAATCCGAGAACCTTATGTCAAGGAACTTTCGCGGCATATCCTCGTGCAGATGTCAACTGCGTTGACATTGCATTGCGGTATTCCACGGTTCCCTTGACAACGTTTCCGCTCCTTTAGGCAGTAGCCTGGTTTTGCATATTTAAGATTGTCTGCTGTCCAAGAAAGATGAGAAGCTGCCATTTACCTGGCATATTTCCAGCCCCTTTTAGCAGATCCACATCATTAAGAACTTTGTAGTTATTGTGTTTGTGTGGACGAAGGAAGTTGTAATAAGCAACCCACAGAGCTAAATCATAGTTGGCACCGTCGATGTTATCAAAGCCGTTCGTAGGTCTGTAAGAAGCCTTGTATGTACGGTTTAGTCTTTCAATCATCTGTTTGTATGGACGAAATTCTTTTGATACTTCATCGTCGTTGGTAAGTCCAATTACTTGTGTGATGTCAAACTTAAATTTATCACCGAACTCATGGAAGAATTGCTGTGCAGCTAATGGATAGGCACTGTATCCGTCAGCAATAAACTTAAAGTTTTTGGGAAGTTCTTTCAGATGGCGGAAAGCCATTCTCATAGCAAGAATGCAGGGACCAACACCGCGGTTATCTGAAACCTGATAGCCGATAATGGAGCGTTTGGCAGCATCCATGATAAACCAGATATAGGTTTTTATGCCACGTATCTTAATGTATGTCTCATCGGCAGTAAATACTTTACCTGCGGCGTAATCGTAGTTGTCAACAAATGGTTTTACACAGATAGCGGCAGTCTTGCAGTAATTAGCAATGCTTTGATGAGAGATGTCGATGTTGTAAAGGTCTTTTAGAGCCTGCTTGGTTTTTCTGAGGGAAAGACCGAGATTAACATGCATAGTGAGACACAGAGACATAGTATTGGAGTCAAACTTTGTAAATTTTAAGGATGAGGCATTCTTTGGGAGGGAGCTTAAATCCATTTTAAAGAAATCTATCGTGAATTCACGGTAGATGTAATGGAGCTTGTACTTGTTTTTACCGAAATCCTCTTTCAGATCCTTTTTATCGACCTTCTTGAGGTTGTGGAGGTAGTAGGGACATTTGGGATTAACGCATTTGTGGACTATGAAGTGCTTGCGGTCTTTCTTAGGCACGAGGGTATTTGAACAGTGTGGGCATCGCAATACACTGGTTTTTGAAAAGCGGTTATCCTGCGTTGGAGAGAAGTGAGACTGGCACACTTTGCATAGCACTTGGCTTTTCTTTTTACCATCATTCCACATGAGGTACTTAACAGGAGCATTACAGGCTGGACAATGACAATCCTCAGGAATGTCACATTCCACACGACGAAATACAGGCTTAATGGTTTTACCATAGCGTTGTTTGTAGTAAGAAATCAAATCGGTCCATTCCCAATCCTGCTTGAAGGAATCAATCCGGGGAAGCTGATCAATCTTGAATTTCTGATATTTTGGAGAATGTGAATCATCGAAGGCCCACTGCTTGAGTGGAATGTATCTACAGATAAAGTTAATAAGCCAGCAGATTTGATTATGTTGATATTGAATAAATTGAAGTAAATAAAGTATAATGTCCATGAGCAATGAAATCCTTTCAGGAGATGTTGGTTTGGCGATTGACATTATACCAAAAAAGGGAGGTCATTGCTCTTTTTATTGCAAACTTCCATAATATCAAGATTTAAACAATAAAAAAGGTAGTGAAACTTGACACTACCTGAAAAAGTAAGGAGGTTAAAATAATGAATTTATATAGTATTGATCAAAATTACCATAGCTATAAGATTGATGGAACAGTAGTGCACAATGTTCGTTTAGTTCATCTTCATTTAGGAACAAATTGCCAGCTAATTGATTATAGTGGTGGTGGACCTAGAAATCTTGGCTGTTTGTTAAGTGATGATATTGCCCTTCAGGTAGCAAAAAGAGATTTTCAGGGTAACATTTATGCTTGTCCATATTGTATGGCAAGATATTGGAGGTAGTGAAATCCGTAATTAAACACCAATGAACAGAAACTATGAAACGGAGAATAATAAGATGAAAAAAACAATACCACTTTTGCTAGCAGCAATTCTAACATTTTCGCTTACTGCATGTGAAGAAACCCCTATTGAAAGTTCAAAAATAACATCACAAGTACCACAGGAGCCGCAAAACGGAAAAGATACTTTACAAAACTCTGATGAATCCGAAAGTATAATTTCACAGAGTATAAGCTCAAGCGTTGATGAGCAGGACGACAGATTATTCCTAAGTATTATCTACGATGAATACAATATGTTTGAAAGAGAATCAGACGAAATGTACTTTACTCCAGCTTCGGATGACTACATACTTGTTGTTCAGGAATGGAATGAGACTCAGGTAGTGCGCTTGGTCGCTTTTGACAAGAAAGGTTCGGTTATTCAATACGAAATCAGAGACATCAGATCCAATTGGGACAGTCTTGCAAATCTTGATGAAGTTCTTGTGAATAACAGCGGAAAGCTTATAGACGACAGTATGTATTATCATGGTGTTTATTATGATGATGGAGAAACAGCGTGGGGTCAAAAGTGGGATATTATGCTGTCGTTAAAGATAAACAGTTTAGGAGGAACAGCAATAGATAGCTGCAACCGCTACCATATTTACACTTCCTCGCCGATTACAGCTGAACAGATGCTCGGTGAATATGCAAATACCTTGGCTGAGAGTGATTTTGAAATTCTGTCTTACCATACGCCGATTTCCGAGGATTATGTGATAGCCAAATCAAAATCAGAAGTTATAGATGTGGAAGCATGTGAAACCATTATAGGTGGTTATACTCTACACATAAATGACGCTTTTTCCTATTATCCAGAGACATTATGGTCATTCGATGAGGACGGTAACTGTATTCAATATGAAATGATTTATGTATTTGATAGTCCATATGATGCCGAACAGTTTAAGCTTGCCACTTGGGGGTATGTACAGAAAGAGCCTAGATTGGAAGTGAAATGTAAGGAGCCCTATGGTATGGAGTTACGGGGCAACGTATGGTTGTACACGTTTTATAGTGACGATGACGGAAATCAAATCGACCCCTGTTCTGAAGAGTTGAATAAGGCGAAATGGTGGAGGAAAGCAGAAACGGAATACTGGTCAAAGCCTTATCTCACCGAAACACAACAAAATTGGGCTCTTGAAAATCAATAAATAACAGATATTTTATCGAAATGGAGAATGACATGAAAAAATCACGAATCATAATCTAGTCTATGTACTTTGAGGTTGCTATTTCGTAGAATTAGTGCAATAGAGTGAAGAAATTATGTGAACTTAGCATTTTTGCGAATGCACAATGGAAAAGATGAAGGAGGATTATAGTAATGGGAATAAAAGATATTAAATTTGTAAGAGGTTTGGTTCTGCTATGTTCTGTCATGGCTTGTTTCATGTGTGTACCAAAGGAGCATGCAAGGGCAGAGATTACTGCGGATTCCTTCATAGCACTCGGAAATGACCGTGTTGTGCAGGATGGGGTGGTGAAGACAAGTGGCGATGGCTGGACGTATGATGAAAAGAAAAACATACTCACTTTAAAGAATTATGATAATAGTCGTTTTAATGACTGTTTTAACTGGATGCAGTGTGCAAAAAGAAGATAACGACCATGATAATACCCACATGAAACAGGGCGATGATCAGGATGCTGTAACTGTAAATACAGATGATACAGAAC
>DATERV010000028.1:0-3463 GCA_035271185.1 Lachnospiraceae bacterium
AGTAGAAGCAGTGCAGTAGGTGCAATTCCTAAAAATGGAGCTAATAGGGAAGCAAATGCAATTGGTATATGAATAGTGAAAACATATCCTACTGCCTTACGAATGTTATCATAGATACGGCGGCCATCTTTTACCGTTTCCACAATTGTGGTGAAATTATCATCCAATAGTATCAGGTCAGCAGCTTCTCTGGAGACTTCACTTCCGCGTTTTCCCATTGCAATACCAATATCAGCGTATTTAAGAGCAGGAGCATCATTCACACCATCGCCGGTCATCGCCACAATTTCACCATTTTCCTTAAATGCCTTTACGATACGCATCTTATGTTCCGGAATAACTCTTGAAAAGATAGAAACATTCTTAACTGCTTGCTGAAGCTCGTTGTCACTCATTTGACTAAGCATATCTCCGGTAATGATGTGATCGCAGTTTGACATACCAATCTTTTTGGCTATGGCGGATGCAGTAATACCATTGTCTCCTGTTATCATGACAACACGAATGCCTGCTTTGTTACAGGTAGCGATGTCATTTTTTACACTTTCACGAGGAGGGTCAGCAAGACCTACCAGGCCAAGGAGTGTAAGCTTACAGTCAGTTATGCTGGCAGGAATGGATTCCTCATTAGCAGGATTAGCCATTGCAATGGCAATTACGCGAAGTCCTTGAGAGGACATTTCAATTACTTGCTTTTCCGCATTTTTTTGCTGCTCATCTGTTAGCTGACAGATAGTGAGAATACGTTCCGGACTTCCTTTGGCGGCAATAATCAGTTTTCCATCTTTTCGCCATACGTGACCCATCATCTTCATTTCATTGGTGAAGGGATATTCTGTTACAAATTCATGGTGAAATAGACTTTCTTTGGTAATAGCATGCTCTTCACAGTAACGTAACATGGCTTTTTCCATAGGGTCATATGCTTCACTTTCACAGCCAAGACCCATTGTTTCCAGTAAAGAATGTTCATTTCCATAGGCAATCCAGGTTTTTTGAATGCTCATTTGGTTCATAGTGATAGTTCCGGTTTTGTCTACACATAGGGTTGAAACAGCGCCTAAGGTTTCTACGCTTGGTAATTTACGTACCAGGGAGTTTTTCTTTGCAAGACGCCATGCACCCATGGATAAGAAAACAGTGAGAATAACCGGAAATTCTTCCGGTATCATCGCCATAGCAAGTGTCACGCCGGAAAGAATACCCTCAATCAGTCGGTCAACAAATGTATGGTCTGAGATATTAAACCAGGTAAAAATGCCTACCAGAACAAACAAAAATCCTGCTATGATAGCACAGGTCCTTACCAGCTTGCCAGTCTGTTTTTGCAGCGGAGTATCATCATTTGGTGCAGCAGCTACACCCAGTCCAATTTTTCCATATTCGGTTTGTGCTCCAATTTTATCAACTTCAATGACAGCAGTTCCCTGGGTAACAAGAGTACCCGCGTAGCAGTAATCTTTGTGCCAATAATCCATAGAAGGCTGCGCAAGTTCCGTTGCTATTTTCCAGACACCTTCCGCTTCTCCGGTGAGGGAAGATTCATCCACACATAGGTCTGCACAGCGAATGATAACTCCGTCTGCAGGAATTTTGACACCCTCATATATCAGCATGAGGTCGCCGGGTACAAGGTCTGTACTGGATATGGTGGTTTCTTTGCCGTCACGAATGACTGTAATGTGTGGAGCAGATAAATCCTTGAGTGCGTTAAGAGTTTTATCGGTTTTCCATTCCTGAATCACATCAATACCAATCATACCGACTACAAAAATCAGCATAATGGCACCATCTCTGGGTTCGCCCAAAATAAAATAAATAATTGCAGCAATAATCAGTAAAAGAAACATTGGCTCACAGAGTGCGTGAAGAATGGTTTTAATGAAACTATTCTTCGTCTGTGGCGTCAGTTCATTCTTGCCGTATTGTTCCTGCAATTGCTTAGCCTTAGTAGAAGTTAATCCTAACATGTTAGTTTTGTTGTTTGTCATAAAAGTTACCTCCGTTTTTTGCCGTCAGGCATTCGTTTGATAGCTCTATGGCACTTGTTCTTCAGCTATGTGTTCCGTTATTCAAGGGTAAAAAAATACACCTATGGAACACACTACTGTCCCACAGATGTGAAAGAATAATCACTCCTGTTGCCGCTCATAAGACGGCCCGGCCCCATGACCTGTAAAGGTTCATCGCCTGCTCAGTTTGTACTGTTGATCACGCATTCACCTGAGAATGTTATGCAGTGCAAAGAGATCATATATACGTATTAGCATATGTAATATACCTTGTCAAGGTACCTATACAAATAAAAAGCCGAGAAAAGCATTTGCTTTTCCCGGCTCTTATATTGATATTATTTAGCAGTCTTATTCTTGTATGGACGTACCAGGAAAATACTAATAAGGAACGCTACGATGTAAAGAGCAATAGTAACATATAAAACTTGCTGATAACCAGTAGGATTTACTGTGATCTGTTCAATAGTGCCGTCAGGCAATACATGATCGATAGAGACTTCTTTACCAAATTGTTTTACAATCCAGGTTGCCATCTGGTTACCGGTTAGTCCTGCAAAAGCCCACGCTGACAAGGTAATACCATGGATGGCACTAATGCTTCCCATTCCATAGTGATCGGAAAGTAAAGTAGGAACGTTAGAGAAGCCACCGCCGTACCCGGCATTTACAACAAATAAAAGACCTAATACTAAAACAATCAGTAAAATATTGCCGTCACCGTTCTGAATACCATTTGTTAACAGTATAGCACCGGTAAAGATAATGGATAATACAAAAATAATCTTATAGATAGTATTACGATCCTTCATGGAATCTGCCCAGGTAGAAAATCCAAGACGTCCACCTGCATTAAAAATAGCAGTAACGGTAGAAATAATACCTACAAAGCTCGCCAGACCAATACATTTCACAATCATTTTTTCCTGTGAAATCAGTGCTAATCCACAGGTAATGTTGATATAGAACATTAGCCAAATACCGATGTAATTGGTTAATGGTTTCGTCTTCAGAATTTCCATAATGCCTGGCTTCTTTTCGTCTTTAGATGGTTCATGCCAGCCTTCCGGCTTCTTTAATAGAAGATGACCAATAAACATCATCACAAAATATGCAGCTGCCAAAATAAAAAACATTTTGTAAACACCACCATCGCCTAAATTGGCAAGCAGGGATTGCATAATAGGACTAGCAATCGCTTTTGCTCCACCAAAACCGGCAACAGCAAGACCAGTAGCAAGACCTTTTCTATCTTTAAACCAGAGCATAAGTGTTTTTACAGGAGATAGATAACCGGTACCAAGACCAATACCCATAATCAATCCATAACATACATAAATACCAATAAGTGCAACAGCACTACCTTTATGTAAGCCGCCATAGTAAATAAAATAGCCTGTTCCAGCCATACCAAGTGCAAAACAGATAGTTGCAATCAAGGAAGATTTATG
>DATERV010000029.1:0-5239 GCA_035271185.1 Lachnospiraceae bacterium
CCCTTTCTGGTAGACATTGGCACAGTCAAAGAAGTTGATACCCCTGTCACGACACTGGTGGTACATCTCTTTAGAGGTAGCCTTGTCGGCTCTCCCTCCGAAGGACATCGTCCCAAAACAGAGTTCAGAGACCTGTATTCCTGTCTTTCCCAGTGGTTTGTACTTCATTTCTTTCATTGGTTTTCTCCCTGTCATACATGATCACGCTCTATACTGTAGCATAAATCATAGGGCAATGATGGATGAATTGTGGAGAAAAAGAAAATTCCAGCGTATGGCTTTGGAATGTAGTCCCACCATAAGCTTATAGCATACTCAACCTTGACTGAAAGGGAGAGATGGGATGGACAGATATGCTAGTGCTCTTGGCTCGTTCGTAAGTGATGCCTTTGGTTCACAAACAAAGTTTTATAAAGAGAAGGACCTGAGATGTTGAGTATCCAAACGGCATCCTTGAGATGGGAGACAAGGAGTGGTGGGTAGTACTCAGGTGCTATCTTGCATGGCTCAATGCACTTCCTCTGCCGTGATGCTAACCGTCCTTGGGCATTGGCCATAGCAAAGGCAGTGCGTGACGGAGGGACCAAGGAAGAAATCCATTCCTATCTCTGCAGTGTCGCCCCAGAATATACCGATGATAAGGGCCTGCTCTCAGCCTTACATGATGCCAAAGAAGAAGTACCAGTTAGTTGTGATGGATGGAATCAAGGATGGATAATGATAGCTTTTTAGCAAGAACAGTACTTATTACTTCATACCAATACCCTAGAAGAGGGCATCAAATCCATCACCATGCGTGGTTGTTATGCCGATACTAATGCAGCCATCTATGGCATGCTGGCAGCCACCATTGAAGGACCGGATGCTATATCAGATTGTTGGCTAAGGGCTTGCTATTAGCAGGGTCGAATACTATTCAGACAAAGGCCGACAAGGGTGAATGTAATGATAGAAAAAAAACTCCAAGACATCTGTAAGTAGTAAAAAGAGGTCTTGGTTGTAGGGAAAACAAAAATGTATGAACCTTGCAGTTTTTGAAAATGGGAACATCATTATGAATGCCAGCACACTTAACCCCGATCCCAAATCGAACAGACCGTCTCATTTTCATTTAAGGTTTTTGGTCTGGACAATCTACTTGTGCTGGCAATTCTTTTATGTTGAACAACCTTCAACCTCTATGCAGGGTTCGAGTCATTCTATTATTTCTAATGCTGTTGTCCCCTTTGGAATTGATACAAGAACTCCCAGATCTGTTGATATGAAACTTCCTTCACTGGTACTATTTACGTTGGAGACTGACCGTAATAATACGTTCCAAGGTTTTGTTGTCCCATCATAGGCCACTGTGTATCCTTTGTCAGTTTTCTCAATTGTACACGATGCGATTATATCTCCATTGGCATTAGGTATTTGTGCAGTAGCAATTGAATCGAGCGCAAACACGTGGAAGGTGACATCGTCCTCGTACTCATAATCAGGTTTTTGGTTATTCGAACCAACTGCCAATACGCTGTTTTCCTTCACCATGAGAGGAAGCGTAAAGTAATCATGAGATTCAATTATCCAGCGCCCTCCATGTACTATTTTTCCTGTTAAGAAATTGGTCCATCTACCGTGAGGTAAGTAAAAAGATACCTCACCTGTATTTGAGAAAATTGGTGCGACCAATAAAGAATCCCCTAACATATATTGGCGATCGATATATGGACAAGAAAGATCATCTGGAAATTCAAGAATCATTGGTCTCATCAAAGGGATTCCCGTTTGATGGGTGAAGCAAGATTGGCCAAAGATATAGGGCATGAGTGTCGACTTTAACTCGACAAAGTGTTTTAGAACCAAACTTGCCTCTTCATCATAATTCCAAGGAACTCTATATGATTCATTGCCATGGAGACGACTATGCGAAGAGAGGAGACCAAATGCAACCCATCTTTTAAATAAATCCGGGGTTGCTGTTTGTTCAAATCCACCAATATCATGACTCCAAAAACCAAATCCAGAGCATGACAAGGAAAGCCCTCCTCTTAGGCTTTCTGCCATCGATTCATAGGTTGCAGAGCAATCGCCTCCCCAGTGAACTGGGAATTGCTGTCCACCTGCTGTTGCCGATCTAGCGAAGAGAAGTGCTTCATGCTTGCCTCTTTCACTTTCAAGAAGCTCAAAAACTGATCGATTATAGAGATGGGTGTAATAGTTGTGCATCTTAATAGCATCTGATTTATCATGATAGATAACATTTATTGGAATTCGTTCTCCAAAATCTGTTTTAAAGGTATCAACACCCATATCAAGTAGAACTTTTAATTTCTCTTGATACCAAGAAACCGCTTTAGGATTGGTAAAATCAACGAGAGCCATTCCTGCTTGCCATCTATCCCATTGCCAAACATCGCCTTCCGTTGTACGTACTAAATATCCATTTTCCATCCCTTCATCAAAGAGCTTAGATTTTTGGGCAATATATGGATTAATCCATACACAAATATGCAACCCTTTTGATTTAAGCCGGGAAATCATTCCAACCGGATCAGGGAATTTACTATCATCCCATGTAAAATCAACCCATTGATATTCTTTCATCCAAAAACAATCAAAGTGAAATACATGCAAGGGGATATTTCTTTGCTGCATTTCATCGACAAATGAGTTGACAGTTTTTTCATCATAGTCAGTTGTAAAGGAGGTGGTAAGCCACAATCCAAAGGACCATGGTGGAGGAAGTGCAGGTTTTCCTGTTAACCTCGTATAGTTTGCTAACACATCCTTAAGAGTTTTTCCTGTTATGATATAGTATTCTAATACTTCTCCAGGGACAGAAAATTGTACTGAGGTGACTACCTCGGAAGCTACTTCTATAGACACCTTTCCTGGGTCTGCTATAAAGACACCATAACCAGCGCTGCTAAGGTAAAAAGGAATATTTTTATATGCTTGTTCACTACTTGTCCCACCGTCTTCATTCCAAATATCAACAACTTGTCCGTTTTTGACAAAAGCAGTAAATCGTTCACCCATACCATAAATAGTTTCACCAACACCTAATGAGAGTTGTTCACTCATGTAAACACTTCCATCATTTTTTGTGATATGTCCAGAAAGTTTTTGAATTATTGAGGTAAGTTTTTTATCATTATTGAAGAAAACCATCTCTCCATTGGTCGTTTTATCGATAAATACGCTCAATTCTTCATTTACTAGTCTTATCGAATCCTCTGTTTCACGAATTACAGCTGTTTTATCTGCATCTTCACATATAGAAAAAGTAGGTCCTATTGGACAACGGCCTTTAAACCTATAAGAGGTAACCTTAATCACATTCTTTGTGGGGGAGGAAAAAACGGTAGTAATCAAAGGGGCATTGAGAGTATCCCCTCGGTGGCGTGTCTTTTTCGCAGATGAATAAACTGTGACTTGGTCATCAGAACTCCTAATATCTCGGGTCTCAATACGGTTTATGAGTGAAGTACCTTTCTGTAAACCCCAATAACCATCTCTAAATTTCATATTTTATTCTCCAATCAAGTTTTGACCGCACCAGCAGTCATCCCTTTTATTATGTGTTTTTGTAAGCTGAGGTATAAAAGAATTGCTGGGGCGAGAGTAAGCAATACACCTGCCATCGCAAAGTTCCAATCAATTTTATACATTCCAAAGAAATTATACGTTGCCAACTGTAGGGTAAGTGCTTTTTTTGAACCGCTAAGAATGAGGAGTGGAAGAAGGAAATCATTCCACATCCACATGGCATTAATGACAATTACCGACACTGTTACTGGTTGAAGCAATGGAAAGATAATTTGTACGAATGCTCTCAAAGGGGAAGCTCCATCAATAAGGGCACAATCATCAAGCTCTTGTGGGATTGATTTGACAAATCCATGGTATAAGAATAAGGAAAGAGGACTTCCAAGGCCCCAATATAGGACTCCGAGTCCAGCAGGAGAACCTGTCAATTTGAGTCCTTTAGCTATTTTTACTAGGGCAATCATAAATGAATGAAAGGGAATCATCATTGGGGCAATAAGTATTATAAACATAATCCAGCTATAGCGAGTCTTTGTCCTGGAGAGCTTAAACCCGGCCAAGGAACTTAATATAACAACACCTGTTACGCCAATACTAGTAGCAATAAAAGTATTTAAGAAATACCGGGGATATTGCATGATGGTAAAGGCCTTAACAAAATTATCTAAGTTTAGTGATGAGGGAAGAGAGATCACATTCGAGGTAATTTCGCTAAAGGTTTTGAATGAGTTGATTATTACAAGAAAAAGTGGGTAAAGGTACAATATTGCAATTATGGAAGTAATTATTGTTAAAATGAGTGATGAGGTTGTTTGTTTTTTCATACTTCTACCTCCATGTTTTTAAATATCTTTACTTGGAAGAATGTTATTATCAAAATTAATAGAAAGAGAATTACAGATTTTGCAGTTCCATAGCCAAAACGATTAATAATAAATGCAGTACGATAAATATCGAGAGCTATCGTTGTTGTGGCATTGCCAGGGCCTCCACTAGTGAGGCTGAATATTATATCAAATGCTTTGAGCCCATTAGATAGTGAGTGAAAGACTGCTACTGTGATAGAGGGCATAATGATAGGGAGGGTGATCCTGAAAAATCTGGCAAATGGTTTTGCACCATCAATCATAGATGCTTCGATAATATCCTTCGGCACTGTTTGCAAACCGGCAATATATATAACGAGGTAAAAACCAATAGAATGCCATACCGATACAATTACGACACTAAACAATACTAGATTTGTATCACCTAGCCAGCTAAGCATAAACACAGGTAACCCCGTAGCCTCAAAAAAAGCATCAAAGGCATTTCCATATATGAATCGCCAAATATATCCAATGATAATTAAACTAATGATATTAGGCACATAAAATGCTGCTCGAAGAAAATTCTTCCCCTTGATATCGCCATCAAGAATGACTGCAAGTACAAGAGCCACTATGTTCGTGATGATTACAGTGAAAAATGTAAGTTTAATGGTGAACCATAATGCTGTGAGCATGGCGGGATCATCAGTTAATACTTCAACATAATTGGCAAAACCAATGAATATAGGTATTTTGTCCAATCCATTCCATTTGGTGAATGAGTAAAAAATACTCATGATGAATGGTATTTCTACTGATAAGAGGATGGCTAAGAAAGCAGGAAGAATAAATCCTGTAAACACACCTATCTTAGTAAGTTTCTTTTTTGTGAGACTAGT
>DATERV010000030.1:0-27049 GCA_035271185.1 Lachnospiraceae bacterium
TATTTCTGTCTGGGCTCGACAATGTTATGCTTAGGCTCGGTATACTTGAGCAAATTTAAAAAAGAAGATCATGAAGATAAAGATGAGTAAGAACCCCAGTTTATTCTGGAATTTGTAGATGTTAAGGGAGATGATATGCTATGTCAAATACTCAACAACAACTATTTAAATTACAGGATAAAAAATATGCAGAATTTCAAGCAAAATTAACACCTACTGTTGAACCGGATTCATTCATTGGCGTCCGGGTACCAGATGTACGAAAGCTCGCAAAAGAATACTTCAAAAATCCGGAACATGAAGATTTCATGCAGGAACTTCCTCATCGGTATTATGACGAAAATATGTTGCATGGGCTTCTGGTTGATCAAATCAAAAACTATGATGAATGTATTTTAGCTCTTGAAGTATTTCTTCCTTACGTTGACAACTGGGCTGTCTGCGATATCATGTCTCCTAAGATATTAAAGAAACATAAAAAGGAGTTGCTGGATAAAATCAGGGAGTGGGCAAAGTCAAAAAAGACATACACCTGTCGATTCGGATTGGAAATGCTAATGTCGCATTACCTTGATGAAGATTTCAAAGCAGAATTTCTTGAAATACCAGCAGATGTTCGGTCTGATGAGTACTATGTCAATATGATGATTGCCTGGTTCTTTGCCACGGCCCTGGCTAAACAGTGGGAGGCAACTATTATCTATTTGGAAAATCGCAGGTTTGATAAGTGGACACACAACAAAACGATTCAAAAGGCAACTGAAAGTAATCGTATTACAGAGGAACAAAAAGCTTACCTTCGCACACTAAAAATGTAAATAGTAAAAATATTTGTTTGTTGAAGATATGAAGAGGTTATTATGGACAACAAATGTACAGATTGCAAAGAAACACTAAGGAATGTTGCAGAATCAAAAGAAGTATTATTACATAATCTGGACAAAGTACATACTACAGAACTGGGCGTGAAAAGAATCAGAAAAAATTAAAACTTAACCACTGATGATGTGGTTAAGTTTTGTGTGAACAAAGTAAAAGATGACAATTGTGTCATTACCAGGAAGGGTAAAAACTGGTACGCAGAAATTGATCACTGTATCATCACAATAAACGCCTATAATTATTCAATTATTACGGCCCACAAAAACTGAGAAAACAAAGATATCATGGCATTGCAGCCTTTACTTTATGAGTATTCATAATATGAAAACCATAGAAAAGCACAAGTAATGCTACGCACCATGGTATGATGCTCCCTGCCACAACTGGTAAATGAATGTATTTTTCAAAGAGCTGATCTTCAAATATCATTTTTATAGAGGTATGTGCCAACAGAGCCCCACCAACATAGATTACGATTTCAAATTTATTCATCAAATCTGCCACAAATTTGCTTCCAAAGAAAATAATTGGAATGTTTAGTAAAATACCGATAACCAAAAGAACTATCCTGCCATCAGCGGCTGCTGCCAGAGCCAAAACATTGTCAAGACTCATGCTTATATCTGCAATAATAATTGTAAATATTGCATCCTTTAAAGCATGAGCTTCTTTCATTTCATGAGCTTCTTCCTGTTTGGGTTTGATAAAATCCCAAGTGATTTTTATTAATAAAAACCCTCCCAGTAAACGAATTGGAAGCCAGGAAACTGCTAAAACATAGGTCAAAACACACGCAAAGATAATTCTCATTATAAGAGCTCCCGCAATTCCCAACAAGCTTGCCAGCTTCGCGGATTCCTCCGGCAATCTTCTAGTAACAAGTGCAATAACACCAATATTGTCTCCACTTAAGGTAAGATCTAAAATTGTAATCTGTAGAACTCCCCATATTATTCCAAAAGCAGTGCTCATCTCTCTGTATCTCCATATACATAATTTTATATCAGGTTGAATTCATATTTTAGCCCAACTGCGTGATTATACTGCTAATGTCATAAAATGTAAACTAAATTTTTCTTTTCTGATTTAAGAAAAAAAGCGACCTTCAGGACACTCCATTTACTTGAGGAAATTTCATAATTTACAAGCTGAGTATTTAAGTGATAATTTATGTTGTAGGAAATGTGACTATATTTGTATAAAACTGGATAAGGGGAGATAGCATGGAAAATAAAATAGATTTAAGAAAGTTCATGGATCAGGATATGGAATTATTTCAAAAGTGGTTGTATGTGCCACATGTTGCAAAATGGTATCATGATCCTTTGGATTGGATAGATGAGGTTCAAAAAAGGAATACCGACTATATCTGGATACACCACTATATTGTGGAATATGAAAATAAGCCACTAGGGTTTTGTCAGTATTACGAGTATGTGAACAGTGAGGAGACCTGGCATGGTGATACAGAAGTTGAGGGAACCTATAGTATTGACTATTTGATTGGAGAGCCGAACTATATAGGAAAAGGGCTAGGTAAGCAGATAATCCAGGCTCTTATTCATCAAATTAAAAATCATTCAAATGCAAAACGTATTATTGTGCAGCCGGAAAAGGAAAATAACGCATCTTGTGGAGTTTTAAAGTCATGTGGGTTTGCTTACAATGAGAAGTATGAGTTTTATACACTAAGCTCTGTTAGATAATAATATTGGTATATTGATGAGATGTAAGGAGGGACGTTATTTTCCCTCCTTTAAATTCATAAAAATGAAAGCTGTGAAACATAGGCTTATACCTCATGTCATTTCACTTAGTAAGAGCTAAATTTTAATTATCATATTAACTTCATGAACATCTTCCTCATCAACTATGTCTGTCTCAACAAATCCTATTTTTTCATATATATGCTTTGCATGTTGATTTCCACATATGTAAGTAGTTGTAACTTTTTTTGCTCTATAATTACTTTTCAAAAAACCAAGAAGCTCCTGCAAAGCTTTTGAGCCATAACCAAGGTTTTGATACTTATAATCAATAGCATAATCCCATAAAAAATAACTGCTTTCTTCATATTTTCTGAGCATTGCAAATCCAATTAAATGATTATCTTGATAAATATCAAAAGCTATCACATTGCCATCTTGTAGCACTTTCTTGATTTTTTCTAGTACTGATAACATACTTTTTTGGCTTTCAGCAATCTCTATATTGAAACCTTTTGACTTACGAAACTCAAACATAATCATTCGCCTCCACACATTCATATTAATAGTTGCTTAACCATATAATTGATAATTAATGCAATTATGAATGAGTTGAAAAGTTTTAAGCTATTTTATACAGTAATCAATGGTACCAACCAGCATCTCCGGACGGAATGGCTTTGCAATAAAGGCATTGGCTCCTATCGATTTTGCTTCTGATATAATGGGTTCTTTTGTTAAAGCGGAGCACATAACAATACAAGCATCAGGATCAAGAGTCTTGATTAGCTTTACAGCAGAAATACCGTCCAGTTCAGGCATAACAATATCCATGATTATGATGTCAGGAGAGAGCATTTTGTACTGCTCGACTGCTTCATGACCATTGGTAGCTTCACCTACGATTTGATATCCGGCTTCAGATAAAATTTCATTTTGAATATTCCTCATAAATGGGGAATCATCAACCAGTATTACTCGTTTCCCACTTTTTTTCTGATGTACAAAATTGCCGAATATTTCATTAGTTTTTTCCTGACTAAGTATATCAGTGTTGGTTTTATCATTACCTTTCTCAGGTAGTTTATCATCAGACTCTTGTAACATATATATTTTTAGTGAATCTATTACTTCATTTTCCAGTGCTTTACTTTCATTTCCTTTTAAGAGGATGATTGTATACTGAAATATCTTTTGAAACAGTGATATGTCTTTTTTTGAACACAAAGCTTGAATAAGTTCCTTTAGAACTCTATAATCATTGGGGTATCTAAAATGCATATCTTCCCATAATTTGATAATAGCATCAATGTCTTCTTCTATGAGAAGTTTTTTATATGTATCCTGACTTTTTTTATAGTGCAAATCTTGTTCATCGTTTTCACCCAAGAACAATGTTTCTATAGATACCTGAAAAAAGTTAGCAAGGAGAGGAATATAGGTAATATCAGGATTTGATAATCCATTTTCCCACTTGGATATAGACTGTGCTGAAATATTTAGTGCAACGGCTAAGTCCTCTTGGGTAACATTTTGTTCTTTACGCATATTTTTGATGATTTCACCTGTTTTCATAATATCATACCTCCTTAACGATTGATCAACAGTTACTATATTCAAATTATATAACGATCGGTTAAAATTTCAATGACCGATTTTTGCGCAGCACAACCTGCGGTTGATATTTATAAATAGTAATTTACACGATCATTTTGATTGGTTATAGCTCACAAAAAGTGAGCTGAGAGGAGCGTAAATTGCAGAGGCCGGATTTTCAAAATATAAAAACATATCAGGAATTCAGTAAATACTATTGGTACAGGGATGAGCTAATACAGATATGCAAAGTACTTGGAGTTGATTACCAAGGCTCCAAACTGGAATTGAATCACAATATCGAAGAATACTTTAAAGGAAATCTAGTTAAGAAAAGAAAAAGTGGTAATAAAGCAAGGCCAATAACAAGTCTTCTTACTCTGGATACTAAATTATTGGATTGTGGTTTTTGCTTCAACCAAAAATTTCGAGACTTCTTTTCAGAACAAGCAGGAAGCAATCATTTTAAATTCAATACGGATATGGTGCCCACTGCAAAAAAAGTAAAACAAGACCAGGATACTGATTTTACTCTGCAGGATATGTTGGATGTTTATTATGGTAAAAGAGAATATGCCAGATATGATAAGTCCTCATGTCAATGGAATCAGTTTCTAAAAGACTTTTGTGTAGATCAGGAAAATGTGGTATATACGAGTAAACTGAAAGTGGCTTCCATTCTGTGGGAGGAAGTTCGAAACTCAACCAGAGAAAAAGTATATAGTAAAGACTTGTTAGTGCTATATAAGGATAAGATAAAGAATTACCGGGGTGGATGCAGGTCGTTGCCCTGACCAGTTACCTATAACATAAGTCTCCGTAAAGGACTTGACAAATAAATAGTTCGAGAGTAGAATTAAATTACTTCGAGAAAGGAAATAAACTGAAGAATGCAGATAGAAGCTAATGAATTAGAAAAAGGTATATTTGATTACGTTGATAAAATAAAAGACGTCTTATCTGCAGAAATCTGGCAGAATATTTTGCTTGATTGTACGAAAAATGAATTGCTGACTTTATGGCTTTTGTATCGACAGAAGGAAGTGACGATGACACAGGTAGCAGAATATATTCATGTACCGTTAAATACTGCTACGGGAATCGTTTCACGTATGGAAAAAAGAAACCTGCTGCTCCGGAAGAGAAGTGAAGAAGATAAGCGTGTAGTAACTGTACAGTTGGATTCTCAAGGTAAGATTCAGATTGAGCAGATCATGGGTAAAGTACTTTTCTATGGAAAAAGAATCATAGAGGATCTATCCGGTGAGGAGATAGCTCTTATCATTAAGATTATGGATAAGGTGCCTGTTTTATTAGAGGAAGACCAGAAAAAACCCAAGCCGAGCAACAAAATAAGAAAAATCAGTATTGAGTAAGGAATATGCGAAGCATCATTGATGTGATAGTGTATTCCTAAACTTAGGATAAATACTTCGAGACTGGAAATATTCGAACATAGAATAAAAAGTTCTAAGAAAGTGAGGGTTTGGTATGAACAGAATTTACATTTTTACAGGAAAAGGTGGAGTTGGTAAAACCAGTTGTGCCGCTGCACATGCTTTAAAAAGTGCCAAAGAGGGTATTCCTACGCTTTTGGTAAGTACAGACATGGCACATAATCTGGCTGATTTGTTTGAAGTCAGGTTAGAGAAAGAGCCTATGTTAGTTTGCGAGAATCTAGAGGTATTGGAGATAGATCCGGATTATGTGAGAGAAACCGATTTTACTGAAATGTCCCAATGTTTAACAAAGCTGCTTCCCCAGACAAAAGAAATGGATATGGAGGAATTTGGTTTACTCCCCGGCATGGATGAGTTATTTTCTCTTCTAAAAATCAAAGAATTGTATCAGACAAACAAGTATCAAAGAATTATTGTGGACTGTGCACCAACAGGTGAGACTTTATCCTTATTAAAGCTGCCTGAATTATTATCCTGGTATATGGAGAAGTTTTTTCCATTAGGTAAGGCTGCCATGCGCGTGATTTCCCCGGTTGCTAAGAAAATATACAAGGTAGAGCTTCCTGGAAAACAGGCAATGAATGATATTGAAAGATTTTATCAGAAATTATTTGAACTACAGGAGCTGTTAAAGGATAGAGAATGTACCAGTATCAGACTGGTAACACTTCCAGAAAAAATGGTGGTGGAAGAAACCAAAAGAAACTATATGTACATGAACCTTTATAATTTCAACGTGGATGGTATCTATATTAATAGATTACTGCCATCAGATATTGAAAATCCTTTTTTTGCGGAGTGGCTACAGTTACAGAAAAAATATAAAAAGGAGATCATTGAATGTTTTCAAGCACTGCCCATTTATGAGATCCCATGGTATGATGAGGAACTTAAGGGAATGAAAGCAGTGAACAGAATCTGTGAAGATGCACTGGGGGAGGACGTCTTTGCTATAAAGGAAATAACAAAAAAGGAATGTTTTGTGGAAAATGACAAGGGGTATGTTTTAAAGGTGAAGGTACCATTTGTGGATAAGTCAGAAATCTCACTGTATCAGGCTCAAACAGATGTGGTGATTAAAATCGGTAATTTTAAGCGCAATATTCCATTACCGAATGTTTTTCGTAGCTATGTGATTACCTCAGCAAAAATGGAACAAGAAGAGTTGGTATTGCAGTTTGAAAAGGAGGAAATACATTGAATGCAGATTTAATGAATCGGGTTATGGAAGCCAGAAAGTATCAAAAAAAGGCAATTATGGCACTGTTCCCTGACAGTAAGGCAGGCCATATAGAGGTGATAGAAAAAGAGTTGAGAGCCATGTTTATGGAATATGCAGTAGAATTGGCTGGTCAGTGCATGCAGCAAAAGGGCTTCTCTGGTCAGGAGGAATCTTCCGGACAAGGTGAAGAAACAAGTCAAGATGCAAGTAAACAGGTAGAAAATCATAAAAGTAAAGTTAGAAAAGTTAGTATAGACATTTAATGAAATGAGTATTTAAAAAAGATCAAAAAACGAATTGTAAGAAGGGTGATATGATGCGCATTATTTTATATACAGGAAAAGGTGGAGTAGGAAAGACCAGCTGCGCAGCAGCAAGTGCCATAAAGATTGCGGAAAGTGGTAAGAAAGTATTGATTATGAGTACAGATATGGCGCACAGCCTTTCTGACAGTTTTGATGTGCCTTTGGGAAAAGAGCCCATCAATTTGGCACCTAATCTGGATGCCATGGAAATAGATGTGGTATATGAGAGTAAAAAAAGCTGGGGAAATCTAAAGGGATATGTAAAGCAGCTACTTACCATACAAAGCGGCAGCAGCATTGAAACAGAAGAGTTGCTGGTTTTCCCGGGAATGGAAGAGTTGTTTTTTATGTTCCGTATTCTGGATTTTTATAAACAGCGAATCTATGATGTTTTGATTGTTGACTGTGCACCAACCGGAGAAACATTGTCTTTACTAAAATATCCGGAGATGTTTGCTAACTTTATAGAAAAGGTACTGCCTATGAAAAGGAAGGGGGTACAAATTGCAGGACCGGTAATGGAAAAAGTGATGAAGGTGCCTATGCCGGGGAATCCTGTATTTGATGATATCGAATATCTGATGGATAAGATGAGGGAACTTCAAAACCTTTTGCAGAACAAAGAAGTTGTCAGTATGCGAGTGGTGACAACTCCTGAACAAATTGTCATCCGGGAGGCAAAGAGAAACCTTACCTGTCTGCATCTGTATCATTATAATGTGGATGCCATTATTGTAAATCGCATTTACCCTAGTATTGCCATGGAAGGCTATTTCAGTAAATGGATGGAAATGCAGAAAAAAGGCTTGGATGAGATTAACGAGAGTTTTTCTGAGATTCCTAAATTTTATCTATCTCTGCAAAAAAAGGAGTTAACAACCCTTCCTGTATTAAGACAGGCAGCCTTAGAGTTATTTGGAGAAACAAAAATAGAAGAGGTACTCTTTTGTCGGGAAATATATAAGGTGGTGGAACAGGATGGCCGAAAACAACTCAAAATCTTACTTCCCTTTGCTGAAAAGGAGGAACTTGACATAAAGCAGAAGGATAATGAAGTGATTATCTCCATAAAAAATATTTCAAGACATTTCCCTCTGCCAAAAGAGTTTTGGAATTTGCAGGTAGCAAGTGCCGGTTTTAAGGAAGGGTATCTCACACTTATTTTTTCTGCTGAGACAAGTCCTTTAGAGAACGCATAAGCTCCATATCGGAAGCAGTCAGCTTAATATTTGATTGAAATTGTTTTCCCTCCGGAGTGGTTATTGTTATATCTATAACTGCATTTTCAGAAAGTCCTTCCGTGGCAAGGGCATTCACAAACATGGGAAACTTTGGATGGTTAGCCTGAAAAGTATCCCATGCGTTTTTTATTTGTAACAGTTTTAATGGATTCATTGGTATTACCTTCCTTTGTTTATATTGCATTCTTGTCTATATAGATTATTAACCATATAAATTTAGGTATAGATATATTCTGCCTCAAAATATACACATTTACTCTTTCACAATATAACATGATTTACCAGTATGAGGAAGCAGACTGCCAAAGAACAGATTGATACCTGTCTGTTGAGAGAGCAAAGCTTTGCAGACAATTTTTGTTTATTGAAAAATATACTTGACAGATGTTGATTGCTAGGATACTTTAGTAATTGAGTGATTGATACATATAATGAAATATAATCATATTTACAGAATAAAGGAGATAGAAGGATGTTCATTTTTTCTTGCTAATCAAGTCGATAATTGCATAAGAAACGCTTGGGTACAGTTGTATCCTTATTTTTTATGTTTAGCAGGAATAGACATTCTGACATTTCATGATATATTTTGATTCTTTTCATAGCCGCAGATTACCATAATCTGTGCCAGGCTTTTTGCAGAATCATAATGACATTTTGGATGCAGGAACTATCCCTGCATCCTATTTTTGTGTAAGTTATGAGCCAAGTATTTTTTGGCCAATTGAAAGGAGGTTTTTAATGTCCTTAATCAGTATCGATAACTTGACTTTTTATTATGATAGCAGCTCTGATGATATTTTTGATCATGTTTCTTTCCAGATAGACACCGACTGGAAACTGGGCTTCATAGCCAGAAATGGCAGAGGAAAAACAACCTTTTTGAAGTTATTAACAGGCCAATATGAATATAAGGGTACAATCAGTACCAGTGAACCCTTTGATTACTTTCCCTACAATGTGACAGACATGTCAAAAAATACGGTGGATGTATTAGAAGAGATTCATCCTGATTATGAGTTTTGGAAGGTTTGCAGAGAATTGTCCTTGCTAAAGGTATCAGAAGATGTCCTGTTCAGGCCTTTTTCTACACTAAGTAATGGCGAGCAGACCAAAGTATGTCTGGCACTGTTATTTTCCAGAGAGAATCATTTTCTGTTACTGGATGAGCCTACCAATCACCTGGATATGCCGACTAGGGAACTGTTAAGAGAGTATCTGAAAACTAAAAAGGGATTTTTACTGGTATCTCATGACCGGGATCTTTTAGATGCCTGTGTGGATCATGTTCTGGTCATCAACAAAACCAATATTGAGGTTTGTCAGGGTAACTTCTCAACCTGGTGGGAAAATAAAAAACGTCAGGATGCTTATGAAATGTCTGAGAACGAACGATTAAAAAAAGACATTGACAGGCTGAAGGAAGCAGCAAGGCAGGCATCAGAATGGGCAGATGAGGTAGAATCCACCAAGATTGGTAAGAAATCCAATAAGTATGAGAAGTGTATAGATACCAGGGCTTATGCGGGTGAGAAATCTCGTCGGATGCAGCAGCGCAGGCTAAATCTGGAGCACAGGCAGCAAAACGAAATACAGGAAAAGGAAAAGCTTCTGAACAATATTGAAACAGCAGATGATTTGAAGTTATTTCCCCTACATCATTATAAACCGGTATTGGTTTACATGGAGGACGTACAGGTGGTTTATGACGAGAAGAAACTACCTCCTGTGAGCTTTGTGATAGAGAATGGAGACCGGGTGGTACTCAGAGGTAAAAATGGTTGTGGAAAATCTAGTATCCTTGAGCTCTTGTTAGCAGAGCTGGATGGGAAAAAGGAGTTTACCTATACCGGTAAAGTAAAGACAGCCAGTAACCTGAAGGTATCCTATGTTTCCCAGGAAACCCGCTTTTTAAGAGGTAACCTAAAAGATTTTGCATCAGAAAGAAAGCTAGATGAAACATTGTTTTTTGCCATTCTAAGAAAACTGGATTTTTCCAGGCAGCAGTTTGAAAAGAATATGGAGGATTACAGTGGCGGGCAGAAGAAAAAAGTGCTTTTGGCAGCCAGTCTCTGTGAACAGGCGCATCTGTATATATGGGATGAGCCACTCAACTTTATTGATGTCTTTTCCAGAATGCAGTTAGAGGAGTTGATTTATAAGTTTAAACCCACTATGATTTTGGTAGAACATGACAAGACCTTTGTAGACAAAGTAGCAACTAAAGTGGTAAATTATAAGGAGGATTAGGTATGGGAAAGAAAAAGAAAGAACATGTAGCGTTTGATAATATGCTTTCAACAAAAAAGAGCATTCCTTTTGGAAAAGCGAATCAGTCTTTTAACAAAATGGGGAACCAGAAGAATAGTATGAACAATGCTGTTTCAAAGAATTTCAGTAGGAAGACACCATAAATATTATGGTATGCTGTTATCTTTATACTGAAGGTTCATTTGGAGAGAAAAATGCCAAAGAAAAAAAACATTGAGGAAGAGGTTCCTGTAAATCATTTATTTGAACTTGCCAAAGAGCAAGTGATTGGTGTCGACAGGCAGCGTCTGGGGATTGGGACCTTAGCTGAGAAATCAGTACATGCCATTTTAAAACTGTATTATGCTCCTGATGAAGAGATGCAAGAGATTCCCATAGACAGATATGTGGCAGATATTTTTACGGGTACAGAGATTATTGAAATTCAAACCAGACAGTTTAATAAGCTGAGGGATAAATTGAGTTCCTTTTTGAAACTGTACCCGGTAACCATTGTGTACCCCATTCCCCGATATAAATGGCTGATCTGGATAGATGAAGAAAGTGGGGAACTTTCCAAACCGCACAAGTCTCCTGCGAAAGGAAATGTATATCAGGCATTTGTGGAGATTTATAAAATCAAGATGTTTTTAAGGGATCCGAACCTTCATTTTAAGTTTGTGTTTTTGGATATGGAGGAATACCGATTATTAAATGGCTGGAGTCAGGATAAAAAAAGGGGCTCCCGTCGTTATGATAGAATACCCTCAAAACTGGTGTCGGAAGTCAGTATAGATGACCCAAAGGATTATATGCAGTTTATACCTCCGGACTTAGATCATTTTACATCACAGCAGTTTGCCAAAGCAGCGCATATCAATGTACGATTGGCACAGGTGGTGTTGAATATTCTTTTTCACATGGAGTGTGTAGAGAAACAGGGTAAAGTAGGAAACAGTATACTATACTCGGTAAAAGAGTGGTAAAAGTTAACCAATTAACTTGAACTAATAAATGAATTAAAAGGAGAAGAGTATGAATGCAGACATTAAATGGCTAGACAATCCTGAAGTATTTCGTGTCAATCAATTGCCTGCTCATAGTGACCACACTTTTTTTGAGAGTAAGGACGCATATGAACAAGGAGAAAGCAAACTAAAACAGTCTCTGAACGGAAACTGGAAATTCTGTTATTCCGTGAATGCAGCAAAACGCCCTGTTAACTTTTATGAAGAAGGTTATGACTGTTCTGATTTTGATGAATTAGCAGTTCCACGTCATATTGAAATGGCTGGGTATGATAAGATTCATTATATTAATGTGAACTATCCCTGGGAAGGACATATTTACCGTAGACCTCCCTTTTCACTAGACGGAAAGGTACCTGTATCGGACAGTTTTAGTGGTGCAGATTATAATCCTGTTGGCTCTTACTTAAAGAGATTTGACTTAAGTAAAGAAATGATTGGAAAAAGAGTGACAATCCTATTTGAAGGAGTAGAACAGGCTATGTACCTGTGGATAAATGGTCATTTTGTTGGCTATGCAGAGGATAGCTTTACCCCTTCAGAGTTTGACTTAACCCCTTATGTCAGAGAGAAAGGGAATGTTCTGGCTGTGGAGGTTCATAAACGGAGTACGGCAGCTTTTCTGGAAGACCAGGACTTTTTCCGATTCTTTGGTATTTTCAGAAATGTGACACTGTATGCAAAACCAGCCCTTCATGTAGAGGATATGTGGGCAAAACCGGGACTTTTAGATGACTATACCACAGGTACCTTTTCATTGAATCTGAAGCTTTCTTCCCAGACAGAAACCATGCCCAAAGAGGGAAAGGTATTGGTGGCTTTGTGTGATCAAAATGGAAAAACTTTGTTTGAGAAGCAGGTATCCCTTGCAGAAGAAGTAAATATTGACGCGGAGAATGTGGGTACTGTTATTCCTTGGTGTAATCATAACCCTTATTTATATAACCTTGGTATTTCCCTATTTGACCAGGAAGGAAAGCTTGTAGAGTATGTTCCCTACAGAGTCGGTTTCAGGCGACTGGAGATTAGGAATAAGGTTATTTTACTGAATGGAGAACGACTGATTCTAAATGGTGTTAACCGTCATGAATGGAATGCAGAAGAAGGCAGATGTCTTCAGATGAAAGACATGGAAACAGATATGAAGGTCTTTTTGGAAAATAATATCAATGCCGTTAGAACCTGTCACTATCCGGATCAGATTCCCTGGTATTATTTATGTGATGAAAATGGAATCTATATGATAGCCGAAACCAATATGGAAACTCATGGTTCTTGGCAGAAGATAGGGGGATTTGATACCTCCTGGACCCTTCCCGGCAGTATCCCTGAATGGAAGGCAGCAGTACTGGACAGAGCACAAAATAACTTTGAAACCTTTAAGAACCATACGGCTGTTTTATTTTGGTCTTTAGGTAATGAATCCTTTGCCGGAGATAATATTGCTTACATGAATCAGTATTTTAAGGAAAAGGATAATACCAGACTGGTTCATTACGAAGGTGTCGTGCACAATCCTTCTTATAAAGACAGAATTTCAGATGTGGAAACCCAGATGTATACCCAGCCGGTATACATAGAAGAGTACCTGAAAAATGATCCACAGAAGCCCTTTATTCTTTGTGAATACATGCACGATATGGGGAATTCTATGGGTGGTTTAAAATCCTATATTGAACTCATTGATAAGTACGAGATGTATCAGGGTGGATTTATCTGGGACTTTATTGATCAAGCCATTTTGGTAACTGATGCAGTAACGGGAGAGAAAGTGCTTAGGTACGGCGGAGATTTTGATGATAGACCTGCTGATTACGAATTTTCAGGAGATGGTATTATGTTTGCTGACCGGACAGCTAAGCCGGCACTTCAGGAAGTGAGGTACTTATATGGATTGCACTAATAAATTAAGAGTTATATATGGAGATTCCACATTGGGTGTTCATGGAGTTACTGCTTTGGGCAGTTCCTTTTCCTACATATTTAACTATGCATGCGGAGGGATGGAATCCCTGGTAATTGGTGAAAAAGAGTGGCTATATCGTGTACCGAAGCCAACTTTTTGGAGAGCCCTTACAGATAATGACCGTGGAAATAAGTTTCATTTTCGTTGTGGTATGTGGCTCACTGCAGATATGTATATAAAGTGCAAAGGTGCAGATGTAAAGGTGGAAGGAAATGACATTCCTTTTCCCATCGGACCTGAAAACAATAAATATTCCAATCATGAAACAGCAGAAAAAATTAGTATAACCTTTACATATGAGACTTGTACGATTCCTACTACCATTGTTACTGTTACTTATGAAGTAGTAGCTGGTGGTAAAATCAAAGTGGAAACCTTTTTTAAAGGAAATCAGGAGCTCCCTCAGCTGCCTGTTTTTGGATTACGTTTTTTAATGCCAACAGCAGCAGATGGCTATGAATACGAAGGATTATCCGGTGAAACCTATCCTGACAGAATGGCAGGAGGAATTCCCGGTGTGTATCAGATAAAAGGTATGCCTGTTACCAAGTATCTTGTTCCTCAGGAATGTGGTATGCACATGAACACAAAGTGGGTAACGGTAACCAGAAGCGCAACCCTAAACAATGTCGATCAAGGGAAAACACCTTTTAGTCTTAAGTTTTCAGCAGACAGTGAAAACTTTGCCTTTTCCTGTCTTCCCTATACAGCTGAGGAACTGGAAAATGCCACTCATCAAGAAGAACTGCCCCCTGTGAGAAGAACTGTGTTAGGTATCTTTGGTGCGGTAAGAGGAGTAGGTGGCATGGACAGTTGGTGGGCTGATGTAGAAAAAGCATACCAGATTGATGCAGACAAGGATATTTGTTTTTCCTTTACTATTGAAGGGGTCTAAGCATGGCAATCTTAAAGTGTAAGATGTGCGGGGGCACTCTGGAATATGACAGAATTCATAATCTTGCTGTTTGCCCCTACTGTGGCAGTAAATCTACGGTATTTGAACAGGACAAAAAGCTCTTTGAACAATTTCAGGATATGTTTGCTTCCCTGTTGGACCAAAAAACCGGTGTAAAAAACCAGGAGGGCTTCTATGTAGAGGAAACCAGGGAAGAACTTACCCGGGAGGATGGAGAAACCATTGAAATAGCATATCTGACCAAGAGAAGAGCTGATTTATGTACTGTTTTTGTTGCAAAAAAGCATATATTGTTCGTGTTTGATAAAAAAATGGATTATTATGCCAAACGATATGTGGAAATGATTGAAACAATTAAGTACCCTAATCAACAAATGGAAGAAGAGCTTCATGGATATTTTCCTAAACTGGTCACAGAGGCAACATTAGCAGATGGCAGCAAGCTGGTAGTGATTGAGAAAAAAGAGGGAGCCTATCCTTTAAGTATGCTGGGAATTCTGCTTGACCGACATGTGGCGTGGATTATTAGCCGCCTGGAAAATGTAGCATGCGTTCTTTCTTACAATGAGATGGTTTTAAATGCGCTAACCATAGATAATTTGTTTGTAGATCCTGTGAATCATCAGATTTATGTATATGGTGGCTGGTGGTTTGCCGGATTTAGGGGTGCTGAAAATACCGGTGCATCGGCACAGGTACGTCCTTACATAGAAAAGACAATTCATAAAAAAGGTAGAAATAGAGAAGTAACAGACTTAGAAAGTATTCGGATGACAGCAGTATCGCTTTTGGGATATGAGGATAAAGAGAGCTTGAAAGAGGATAAGCTCCTACCCCAACCTTTCTTACAGTTTTTGCTGGAAGAACCCAAAAAGAATGCCATTGATGATTTCGCTAAGTGGGATAAAGTGTTGAAGGCTTCCTACGGAGAAAGAAAGTTCATACCACTTTCTATGTCGCAGGAAGAAATATATAGTAAAAAAGAGTAAAAGAATATGGAGGGGAATTGTAAAAATGGGACACGGAAGTTATCAAAGTAAGGACTGGGAAAGTCTGAAAACAGCCAGAAATATCAATGACAGATCGTCTGTAAATGATTTATATCAATCAAGGACAATGAAGGATTATTTAAATCCATATGGAGTAAAATACAGGGAATCCTGTGATTCGTTAGATAATCCGGCATCCACTGCTATTGTTTTTGGTCTGGATGTGACTGGTTCCATGGGCTACCTGTCAGAAGAAATTGCAAAGGGTGCCTTGAACCGTACTATGCTGGAAATTTATGAAAAGCAACCGGTAACCAACCCCCATATTATGTTCCAGGCAATAGGAGACTCTAAGAGTGATGATGCACCCTTACAGACTACCCAGTTTGAAGCAGATATTCGAATTGCTGAACAGTTGCTGGATGTATATTTTGAAGGAAGAGGCGGTGGAAATGGTGGGGAATCCTATTTACTATCCTGGTACTTTGCCGCAAAGCATACCAAAATAGATTGTTATGAGAATAGAAAAGAAAAAGGATTCCTTTTTACCATTGGGGATGAATGCTGCCACAAAACTGTTACAACCGGCGAAATAAAGAAAGTTTTTGGAGATATCAGCGCGGAACAGACAGCAGAGAAACTGTTTGAAATGGCTTCTAAGAAGTATGAGATTTTTCATATTGTAATGAAAGCAGGATCTTATCTGTCCCAGAATAGCGGAAGGGCCTGGCGCGATCTGATTGGAGACAGAGCCATAGAATTGGATCCGCAGGATCTGGATGTATTGCCGGAAATTTTTGTGAGTCTCATGCAATTAGCAAGAGGGATGAAAAAAGAAGAGATATTGAAACAGTGGCAGGGTAAGGCGAAAGAAGTAGTAAATGCAACTCTAGGGCCTATCCAACTTAAAGCAAAAAAGAAGTTTTTAGTGTTTTAATTATGAAAGAAATCAAAGTAGTCATTGGTAAGAATTTTGGTGATGAAGGAAAAGGCATGACAGTAGACAGCTTATGCAAAAACTGTAATGCTTTGGTTATACGTCATAATGGTGGTGCCCAGGCAGGCCATACTGTGGAAGAGAGTACCTTTCGTTTTGTTTTTCATCAGCTTGGCAGTGGTTCCAGATGGGGATGTCCTACCTATTGGAGTAGAACTTTTTTACCTGACCTGCTAAAGCTTTCAGAGGAAGCGGAAAGTTTTAAGCAGGAAACCAGACAAAAGATGAATAAAGATGTATCAGTAAAGGTATATGCAGATCCCAATTGTGCCTGTACCACGGTATATGATGTTCTTTTGAACAGTCTTACAGAGCAGTTACGTGGAAAAGACAGACACGGTTCCTGTGGAATGGGAATTTATGAAGCAGTACTAAGAAGTAGGCAGCAGGATTGCTGTCTTTACTTAAAGGACTTCATAAGTGCAGACTGTGATGCCATTGTAAAAAAGCTTTTCCAGATCAGACAGGAATATGTATATCCCCGTCTGGAGCAGTTAGGTAAACAATATGCAAAAGACATAAATCGGTCAGAAAACCAGGAGTGGGTATCCCTCATAAAAGAGGATAATCTGCTCATGAATGCAGCACGGATTATGTACGAAAATTTTAGAGAGTATATTACGCTGAAAGATGCTAAAGTACTTTTTTCTACTTATGACAGAGTGGTTTTTGAAAATGCCCAGGGGCTTTTACTGGATGAAGAGAATAAGGAATATTATCCGCATTTGACACCTTCCCATACAGGGCTATGTAATGTAGTGGAACTCATGAGAAATCTGTATTATGCAGACGCACATTTATATAAAAACGAAAATATGCTAAGGGAAGTGGACTTTGAAGCTATTTATGTCACCAGGACATATGTGACCAGACATGGTGCCGGAAGGCTGGATTATGAATGCAGGAAGGAAGACATCAATGAAGCAATGATTGATTTGACAAATGTTCCTAATCCATGGCAGCAACAGCTTCGTTATGCAAAGCATCCTGATTTCAAAATTTTTTTTCAATATATGGAACAGGATTTTCAGCTTGTAGAGTTCTTACCCTGCAAGAAAAAAGCTACCCTTATGGTAACGCATTTGGATGAAACACAGAATCGACTCCTATTTTATGAAAGGGACTTAAAATTTTATGAGTTTGTACAGTTTTGTAGAAAAGAAAAAGGAATAAAAGTAGAAACACAAGGTGCAAGAAAAGGTACATGACAAGCAAAAACAAAATCCAAGTTAAAATAAATCAACTAAATTGATTAAAATAGCCCCCTTGTTTTCAAAATAAATGTGTGCTAAGATTGGTTCAACTTAATAAAACTAAATAGAAAGCGTTGATAAGGAATAGTAACTTGTTGTTGGAAATCAGAGAGCTGCCGGATGGTGCAAGGTAGTCAGAAACGATAAGGGAACTCACCTTGGAGCAGCCGGCTGAAGATGTTGCATTGTGTAGGCTCGGACGGAAATCCCACCGTAGAAAGGGAGGGACATGAAAGTGTCTGTGAGGGCATGGTTATCCATGAAATAGAGTGGTACCGCGTAGTAATTACGTCTCTATAAAAGTGCTTATGCATTTTTATAGAGATTTTTTTATGGAATTAAATTTCTCATAAATATTTAAAAATGCAGACCCCAGACTTTTTCTTTAGGAAAGGAAAATAAAATGATGATGACTGACAAAGAAATGAAGGAAAAATACCAGAAGCCCTATTTTATGCCACCTGTTGTTTCTTATGACTGGGTTCAGAAAAACTGTATAGAGAAACCACCTATCTGGTGCAGTGTTGACTTACGAGATGGAAATCAGGCACTGGTGGAGCCTATGAGTCTGGAAGAAAAGCTAGAGTTTTTTAAAATGCTGTTAGCAGTCGGATTTAAGGAGATTGAAGTAGGCTTTCCGGCGGCATCGGAGACAGAATATAGCTTTTTAAGAGCACTAATTGAAAGAGATATGATTCCTGAGGATGTAACCATTCAGGTATTAACCCAGGCTAGGGAGCATATCATCAAAAAGACCTTTGAAGCGGTAACGGGAGCTCCTCATGCTGTGATTCACCTATATAATTCCACATCTGTAGCTCAGAGGGTGCAGGTATTTAGGAAAAGTAAAGAAGAAATCAAGAATTTGGCAGTAGATGGGGCTAAGTTATTAAAAAAACTAGCTAATGAGACAGAGGGTAATTTTACCTTTGAATACAGTCCCGAAAGTTTTCCGGGAACAGAGGTAGACTATGCATTAGAGGTCTGCAATGCAGTTTTGGAAGTATGGAAACCTACCAGCGAGAAAAAAGCAATTATCAATATCCCTACAACAGTTCAGGTTGCCATGCCTCATGTATTTGCTTCACAGGTAGAATATATACATAAGAATCTGAAATACAGAGATGCTGTTGTGCTAAGTGTGCATCCCCACAATGACAGGGGTTGCGGAGTCAGTGACGCGGAGTTTGGTATTCTGGCCGGAGCTGACCGTGTGGAAGGAACACTTTTTGGTAATGGGGAAAGAACCGGTAATGTAGATATTGTTACCGTAGCGATGAATATGGTATGTCATGGGGTAAATCCCGGACTGGATTTTACTAATATTATGAAAATACGTGAGACCTATGAAAATCTCACCCGGATGAAGGTGTTTGAAAGGACTCCTTATGCCGGAGACCTTGTGTTTACAGCTTTTTCCGGATCTCATCAGGATGCCATATCAAAGGGTATGGCCTGTAGAAGTGATGGTAAGTGTGGAGAACGCTGGGATGTTCCTTACCTGCCTATTGATCCTGCCGATTTGGGCAGAAAGTATGAATCGGATGTCATTCGTATCAACAGCCAGTCAGGCAAAGGTGGTGTAGCCTTTATTTTAAAACAGAATTTTGGGATGTCCTTACCTGACAGGATGAAGGAAGAAGTGGGATATCTGGTTAAGAGTGTTTCTGATAGAAAGCACATGGAACTTTCCCCTAAGGATATTTATCAAATATTTGAAGACAATTATGTGAATCAAAGTACCTTATTCAGTATACCTGAATGCCATTTCAAACAACAAAAGGGAATTATGGCGCAGGTGTCAATCGAGAATAACAAAGAAATACATGTAGTAGAAACCGGCGGTAATGGTCGACTGGATGCAGTAAGTAATGCCATAAAAGCATACTTTGGAATTGATTATGAATTGGCTACTTATGAGGAACATGCTATTTCCACAGGTTCTTCTTCAGAAGCAGCAGCATATGTATGTCTGACTACCAAAGGAAAGAATTACTGGGGTGTGGGAATCGACGAGGATATTATCAAGAGTTCCATAGCAGCATTGGTTTCTGCAGGAAATAAGGTAGTTGAAAGCGAGAATGTTACAGAAGGAAAAGAGAAGCAGATTGTAGATATCCTAAATTATGTGCAGAATCATTATCAGGATGTCACATTGCAAGATTTGGCAGATAATTTCCATCTTTCTACTCCTTATCTTTCTAAATATATAAAGGATAAGTCGGGAAAGACCTTTCAGGACACAGTAAAAGAAGCAAGATTAAAGAAAGCGCAGATTCTGTTAAAGGAATCTACAAAAAATGTGGAAGCGGTAGCAGAAGCGGTGGGTTATCATAATGTAGAACATTTTAACAGATTGTTTAAAAAGTCGTTCGGTAAAACTCCAATGCAATATCGATGCGGCAAATAAGTAATTTACATTAACTGTAAGTATTCATACTTTAAAAGAGTTCTCGGAACCGTTGCTAATAACTTCGATTCCGGTGGTGGAAAGTCACTTCCAACACATGAAAACATCAGAGGAAAGGACTTCTACAAGTAAAGGTGAATACGATGGAAAATACAAAGCTAACAGCTGATGAGATGGTTCTTGTTGACCGACTCAAGCATATGAAAATGTCAGGTATGGCGGAAGCTTATGAGGAACAGATACTGAATCCGAACTCTGATCTTTTGGGCTTCTATGAAAGGTTTTCAAGCATTATTAACTTCGAATGGGAACTTCGCTTTAACAAAAAGTTCAACCGTTTTCTAAAGAAGGCGACTCTTCGGTATCCGCATGCCTCATTTGATGACACCATCTATGAACCGGACAGAGTGTTGGACACAGAAACCATTGAGCAACTTGCCAACTGCAAATGGCTTGATGAAGGAAGAAACCTTCTCATTACAGGAGCTACCGGTGCAGGAAAATCATATATATCAAATGCATTGTGTATTGCTGCAATCAAACAGTTTAAGACGGTCAAATACATCAGAGCGAACACCATGATGAGTGAAATGGATCAGGCTCGAATCAAAGGAACCTATCTTGAGTATGTCAATCACATGGCTAAGCTTGATATGTTGGTAATTGATGACTTTGGACTTATGGATCTTGACCTTGATATATGTCGTGACTTCTTTGAAGTTATAGACAGTAGGGAAAATCTAAAATCTACTGTTATTGTTTCTCAGTTACCGGTTAAGTCCTGGTATGACTTGTTTGCTGATAATACCTATGCGGATGCATGTCTCGACCGAATGATTCACAAGGCGTTCCGCCTTGAATTGAATGGTAAAAACATGCGTAATCCAGGTTAACTATTAACAAGCTTCCCGTTTGGAGCTTACAGCCTTCCCGCTATCGCGGATTGGCTGTTCCGTTCAAGCGGAATATGCAGGACTGGCACATTTAGATCCCCATCTACTCCTTTTTCTTCAGAATGTTCATACAACTGCTTAAAAATATCTGCATAAAAAAGATTAACGAAACAGTTTAGGGATGGATTGACTGCACTTGTTACTACGAATACAGCTGTTTTTAGTGCCATGCCTGGCTAACATTAATAAAGGCTCTGATTATATACATTATCATTGTCCGATAATCAGAGCCTTCCATGACGTAACAACCTAGCTATTCTCAAACCATGAGGATTACATGCAGAGGATAGAGAGTTTGAGACCCCCTATGAAAAACACCACTCTCAAACCTCAAATCATCATTTGAAGAAACGACCCGCATCGCAGAAAACGCTGTAAATTCAAGGCTACTTAAAAATCATATAATCTCACACAAATCCTTATCAATGATATACCTAACTTCACTCTGTAATAGCTGATGTTCAGTATTTTCAATTATTATAACATTGAATAAATGCCTTTGAATAGTATCAAAAAATAAGTTGCTCAAAATCGAAAATACGAGGCCAAATCACATGGAACTGGAATTTAGTTTTTCATTTGACCATCGTTATAAGATTCGTCAACATATCCATTTCTCAATAAGAATTTCAATAAATCAAAATACTCATTCCCTTTTACGTCATTGAATAGAATCTCTTTATCCAATTCATCTGTTGTTGTATGAAAAATACTATCTACATTTTCCCTCGTGATTATCTCAGATAGGGATTTATTTATTGATTCATCTCTTTTTATCACAAGATCCTGAACCGTTCTTTTTAGTTCCTCAATCCTGTTGTTAATTTTATCCTCAACGCTTGTCTATGACACTACTACCGATGATTTCTACAGAATTTATGCAGCCAACGATTCTGACGAGGATTCAACCAAAAAGCCTGTCTAGAATTTCGAATTTACCCTAAAATTTGTCCAGTATACGGAGTATAATTTAGAAGTCTTTTTCAGTCAGCCCCTCACGAAAGAACCTCAACAAGTTTGATTATCCTTTCTTTTTGTATTTTCCAATCACCAAACCTTCCGAAAAGTGGTCATTCTTATTTGGCTCATTGTTTGTCGCTTACCTGGTTATTACGGTTTACTTCAACAATCTCATCAGCAAAGCGATTGTATATTGTTTCATGCGTGACAAGAATAATAATATTGTTTTGCTTTAATTCGTTTAATAAACCAAATAAGAGGTCAATACTTTCTTTATCCAAAGCCACTGTCGGTTCATCTAAAATAAGAAGATTAGTATTTTTTATCAATCCTCGAGCAAGAGCGATTTTTTTCTTTTCGCCTCCTGAAAGAACAGATGTAGAATCACTGGCGATTATTTTATTTAACCCATTTGGCAACTCATAAAGTGACTGGACAAATCCCTCTAAAAAAGTCGGTACTGATACATTTTCATTATTACTTTGTCCAAAAAAAATATTTTCATAAATAGAGCCGGCAAACAGGTGATTATCTTGTTCTACATAAGAAACCAATTCAGATACTGATTCCATACTCAAATCTTTCAAATCAACGGATTGATTTATGATGATACTTCCATCGTATGATCGATGCAACTTTACCAGAGTATTTAAGAATGAACTTTTACCTGTTCCATTTGCCCCATTAATAATATAAATCTTCCCCTTCTCAAAATGTTGATCTATCGGGCAATTAATCTCTATATTATCATATTTGAATGATTCTATTTTCACATTAATCTCATCGATTTCAGATAGGCAAGTGGTTCCTTCTTGATTTTTCTCCATCTCTCTCAGTTCCTGTATTCTAGACAATGAAACCTTCGCTTCCGGAAAAGTCGATAGTATTTCTACGATGGACATTAACGGTGAAATAATCATGGAAGAAAAACTGATCAGTGCAAACAAATCACCAATAGACAACGTTCCCTTCGAAATCATTAATGCTCCGATTACAATCACAAGTAGCGTAAAAATTACCTGTAACGAAGAAGCGATTGACAGAAAGCAAGTGGTAAAACGCAGAAACTTTTTATACGTATTAACCGATAAACGAATAGATTTATCGATTCTTTTTCCTTCTTGCATCGACCAACAATTCACCTTTATTGTTGACAGATTTGATAACGATTGATTGAAAACAGCATAATTTCTGTTTTTCTGCTCTTTATAATTTTCAACAGCGATTCCCATTTTTTTTTGCAACAACAAATACAATATAGCAAAAGAGACTATGATAATAAGAAGTGCAAGCAAGAGTATGGGAGCCTTTATAATGAAATAGATCAGCGCCGTTATAAAAATAAGGCTATTGGGGAGCAGATTTTCTATGGTCTTTCTCGTAAACCCTGCCAGGTTATCACTATCGGTCTTGATTCGATTATTCAGATAATCCGGATCGGAATTGCTAATCTTTTCGTAAGATGTATCAAACAATCCACAAACAATCTTTTTGCAAAGATTCAACGTCGATATTTCTTCAAATAAGGAACATATATATATTTTTCTGATATTAATTATCAGTTGCAGAACTACCGCAACAATCAACAGTGCGATTTCATAGGATACTAGCTTTATATCAGCGCTAACCAAAGAATCAACCAGGTACTTTTGAATAATCGGCGGCAACAAACTGAAAACAGAGGATAAAAGTGCAAACAAGACAGTCTGAAAAGCAAGACTTTTATTCACTACCTCAGATGATGTTTTTATTATCTTTCGAAAAATTGCCATTTCACTTTACACGCTCCTTAAAAATTTGGATAAATGAATTACATTTTTTCCCAAAAAAGATTCCTATCGTGCATAATGCAAAAATCGTAATTACTGTTGTAATCATACTGCTTGTGTCGGTACTGGAAGAAATACTGACCCCTTCTTGAACCATATTCGAATTTTTCATTATCTGTGCAATTACCTCAGGGGTAAAGTAGGAATCAAGAATGATGTAATTATTCAAATATAAAAACAGTGCAAATAAGTAACTTAATAACGTAGTTCTTTTTTCAGCGCATACCAATGACGTGAGAAAAGGAACAATGAAAGAAAAAATCATGGGAATCAAGGTAAATTTGATGAATAATTCCTGAACTGTCAAATCCATCAGATGATTGCGAACTGTAAATCCTTTAAGTACATCAGCAACAACTGCCAATAAAAAAATGATAAATGCTATAATGATTTTTTTCTTACCCATAAGACCTCCTAATATTAATTATAGATTAGATGTTTACCAACGCAACATTACAAACAATTAACAATAATATTGTATGACATATGCATTAGCATGCTGGAATAGATATCCCCTGAAATCCAATAAAACCAGAACAAAAGCAGACTCAGAGGAAAACGAAAACAAATATTTTCATAAAATCCACCACTTGAATGTAAGATGAAAGCAAAAATGAGCGATGCTACCACAGCCGCTGCGAAAGGGCGAAACTTCGCTCGCAGAATGTCAAATAGCACTCCTCTTACAAGAATTTCTTCATTAATGCCAACAAAAATAAATACAAATAAAATCAATATTGCCTGTTGAAGCTCAACTTTCTGAAAAAGAACAATACAGCATCCAAAAAAGGTACATAAACAGATTATCTTGACAATATTGCTTTTTTTCGTTCGAATGAATGTCAATCCGTACTCTTGATAATTACGCTTACGAAATATCCTATTTATGAATACCGGAAGCACACTAAAACAGAGCATTGACGGAAAACAAAAAGTAACCAGAGCTGCAAAGAGATTATCAATGTTATTAATATTGACTGTAACCTCATCAGTAAAAATTTTACCTGTAACCACAATCAATACCATATCCAAAATGAAGCAGAAAACGACAAATCCTACTGACAAAAGCAGGTAATTTCCTACATCCGACAGTTTAGCAGAAGGATCACTTAATATTTTTCTTTTTAAAAATTTTATAGGATACTGCATATAATCCTCCACTGATAGCTACGATTACAATTACGCCAATCCAGAAATCTTCTGTTGTCGCTTCTAATGAATTGCTGGCATTCAGTAAATGGGTTGGAATCCATTGTTTAATGCTCTCAACCTTTTCCAATAAGCGAAACAGCATAAGCAATCCTATTGTTAAAATAATTGAAAGAGTGGGATTCTCTGACATAGAAAAGAAAGTGGTAATTGCGCAAATAAACAGCACCACAAGTAGAGAAGTTATCAAAAATTTCCAATAGGAGTCATCCACCAAATACATCAGATCGGAAGTGTAATATTTCCCGGATGCTGCAAGAACTCTGTAGAACAAAATTGCAGATCCAATCAGAATAGCTGTATAAACCAAGCAAACACCTAACGATATGATAACTTTTCCTATAAACACTACAGTTCTATTATTTGATAATGTTATGTCATAGGCAATTGTTCCATTGCTAAAATCTGAAGCCCATGTTCTGACTACAACTACTGCAAAAATAATTGGCACCAGAAAAAGTTCAAATAAGAAGACATATAAAAAGACTGAAAAAAATTCTCCTCCCATCTTGTCTAGTCCTTGAATTTGCATGGAAGTACTGTCTTTTCCCATTAAAACAGCAAATAATGCTGAACAACTCAGCACTAATACTAAAAATAAATATACTTCCTTTTTACGTATCATTTTGAAGATTTCCGATTTAATTACATTCATTAATTAGTCCCTTCTGCGAACAAATGCCTTAATCCGTTTTCGCTCTTTCTCATATCAAGGATTCTATTAGAAGAAAATTCATCAGAGACTTTGCGAAAAATAGACGTATCATTACTTACAATATGCAAAATATTATCGCTTTCTAATGAAATAGACTTACAAGAAGCTGCAAGACTGTCCGGAATTTCTCCAACGGCACTTTCGAACGTAAACCAATATTCACTCTCAACCATATTCTCAACTGTATCGTATGATGCGAGTGTACCACTTTCTATATAGGCAATTTCTGAAGAGATTTTCTCTATTTCATCTAGTTGATGACTCGAGATTATTACTGTACACTTTTTAGCATCAACCAAATCTTTAATAACTTTATTAAACAAATCAATACCTTGCATATCTAGTCCGACTAAGGGCTCGTCAAGAATCAGCACAGACGGTTTTCGAATTAAGGTAACCGCCAATGCTACACGTTGCTTCATTCCAAAAGAAAAGGTATAGATACTTTTCCGTGCAACTTTATCTAACTTTAATTGTGTCAAGAGCTCGATTATTTCTTGTTTTGACTCTTTCGTATATTGATTAGATAAGATAAGTATGTATTTGAGCATACTGTATGGTGATAAGTAAGAACAATAGCGCGGTTCCAATATAAAGGCAACGTCTTTCATTGCTATGCTTCTGTTATTGGTTACCTTTTCACCATTAATCACTATTTCCCCTGAGGAAATTTGTATTAATCCCAGAATAGACTTCATGAGAGTTGTTTTTCCTGCCCCATTTTCCCCAACAAGGCCTAAAATACTGTATTCCGGAATGTTTAACGAAATGTTTTTCAGAATCTGTTTATCATTATAATGTTGTGAAACATTTCTAATCTCAATTGAATTAGTCACGAAAAAAATATACCCCCTTTTCTCTATGCAGTACACAGCGGTCAACACTGTGTATGCGCACCTATACTAAATCGAAGATGTTATGCTTTGTTTTCAGTTTATAATAAGAAAAATGCTGTAAGTTGATATTTATGTTGAAAATAATTAAATTAAATAGTTACACTCTTGAGTTTAAATGGTAATAACCCATAATAACTCGATACCGTGGCTTGAACATGCAGACACGTTATTTGAAGATGCTCCGAAACTAGCGCAAAGTGTATTTCTGTTTTTCTTAAAAAAATTAAATAACATATTATCGTTCCCCCTTATGCAGTATAATTACC
>DATERV010000031.1:0-18898 GCA_035271185.1 Lachnospiraceae bacterium
ATTTTTAGTAATCTATTTGTTTATGCAAACTTAACAAAGCAAAAAGAGACTTCCATATAAAGTCCCTTTCCCGTTGTTTTATGTTGATGTTTAGATTTTCAAATCAATAACACTGCATAAGCCATAAAGCCCGCAGAAATGAGGATGGCAAGTAACACAGGAACGGAAAAAACTTTTCCTGCTTTTCTTTCCTTCCATAAAGCCCTGATATTTGCCTCACGGCCCTCCTTTTTTGCAATCCAAACCAGTACACACCCTGCTACGGGCAGGCATACCGCTACCATAAACACTTCAAAGCAAAGCATCATAAACAATTGTTTATTGGTCACATCCGCATTAAGCGCATTCATTAGGTTTTCTTCTAACCCGCCTGTACCTAATAAGTCTCCAATATACGTACTAAGCTTTTGAGCTCCGAAGAGAGTGACCACACTTCTGGCATTCACTGTTAAGTGGCAGATAAAGGATGCCCAGATAGAGTCTGTAGCTTCCACTAACAATGCCATTGCAATACCCAGTACAAAAGCATATCCGGCCTGGTTAAGATTCAAATGCATCAACCCAAATAATAGAGCACTCAGCAAAATGGCTTTTAGGGGAGAGGCTGAATTCTTGCAGCTCTGAAATATAGCACCCCTGAAAACAAATTCTTCTGCCAGAGGTGCATGTATTGCCACCATAAAAAACATGATGATAAAACCTGCACTCAACATATCCACTGTCATTGGTGCTATCGCATTATCTACAAAAAACATAGAAATCACATTCATCAGTGTTGCTGCAGGCATAACCAGTAAGGAAAATAGAAATGTCATCAGTACAGTAGAAAAATGTAATTTTTTAAATCTACAGAACTTTATCGGATTCACCTTTTTTGCAAAAAGAAAAAGCAGTGTGGGGATCCATATAATGGCCTCACTCAGAAAAAGACTTCCCGTTAGGGAAATATTCAACTTTACTTTTGATAATAAAACAGTAACTGCGATATAGATACAGATTACCATCAGAAATAGCCAGCCTGACTTTTTAGCATTCATTTTGCTTTCTCCATTTATCTTTTGATTACCCATTTACACGATGTATTGCTTTTTCCGTGATATTTATTTTATGATTCTTCAACAGATGACCAACGGCACGCTTAAACTCATTCTTGCTCATATGCATTTCCCGTTTGATTACTTCTGGAGATGCTTTATCTGTAAAGGGAAGCACTCCATCAAAGCTATCAATTACCTGCATAACACGTAAAGCATCTTCCTCTATCTGTAAGTAAGCCTTTTCACGTATGCTTAAATCCAGTTTTCCATCTTCCTTCACAGAAGTGACCCGGGCGTTAACGGTATCACCAATCTTGATATCTCCAAAAAATTCTTTTTGTGGAATCAGTCCGGAATACTGATCATCTACTGCCACAAACGCACCAAACTCTCGACTGATTTGATAGACACAACCTGTTACCCTGTCATCTTTTTTATAAGGGCTTTCCTTGGATAGGTCCGGATAGACATTCATGGTGGCACAAAGGCGACCGCTCTTATCAATATATAAGGACACAAGAGGAGTATCCGTCGGATTCACCCTTTCAGTCTGCTGCCTAAAGGGTAAAAATAAATCTTTTTCCAAGCCCCAGTCCAGGAATGCGCCGAATTTATTAACATCAACTACTTTCAGTCTGGCAACCTCTCCCATTTTAAGTAGCGGCTCCTTAACAGTAGAAATAATTCTGTCCTTGGAATCCCTGTAAACAAATACTTCAACAGCATCACCTACATCAATACCCTCGGAAACCTGCTTGACAGGAAGCAGAACTCTCTCTTCTTTGTCCTCTTCATCTGCAAGATAAACTCCAAATTCTACTTTTTTAACTACCTTTAATATTTGTTTTTCGCCTAATTTAATCATTTTCTATTCCTTTATTTTCCCTTCAAACTCCACATTCACATAAACCTTATCATCTTCTCCACGTAATGATATTACCCAGATATCCTGATTATTCACCCCTCTTTTACAAACAGCATAGGGATATAGTATATCATGCAGGTGAGCCTGTTTTTTATATTCTGCACGCATTTGTCTGATTACAAACCGGTCCGGTAAATATTCCATGGTCATCCTTACATATTGGCCATTATTGACATGGTGGTTGGTGTCCAGATGCTGTTTCTGGACAATAATGGAATCCATCATGCTGGCACCTTCCGGTACAGAGATCTTTCTGCCTGCGTAATTCATATCCATCCTGGGTTCCATCTCATATTGATGAAGCATATCCTCTGTAGGATGAGCAGGTCCAAAACTATCCATGTAGAGCAGTGTCCATAAGGAGTTTGCTCTTGCCAGAACATTACCTTCCTTATCTTTCATAAAAAAGTTTCTATATCCGAAACATCCTTTAAAATCATAGGGGTAAGTACCTATTGTCACATGATCACATACTTGCGGGAAATCATCGACTACAACCTGCCAGGAGGACAATACCCATATCATATTTCTTTGTCTTAGGTATGCAAATCCCACTCCCAAGTCCTCTGACTGAAATGTGGAACAGTCCTGAAAGTAATCCAGTAATGCTTCTATAGTAAGCTTCCCATCACTATCAGTCTCGCTATATCTGATTCTGCTGTCAAATGTAAACAATATAATACTCCTCTGCATATAAATACTCTGTAAAACCATGTTCTACAGAGTATGATAACACCCATTTTCAAATTAATCTACTTGTTTTATTGTGGAAATCCACGTCTTTAACCCTTACCGTAATGCCATAACATAAATCTGGCAAGGATTCCACTCATCCCAAAGTGTAGGAAACACTTCAAACTCCTTAAATCCAAGAGAAATGTAAAATCTGTTGGTTCTGTCATAATCTTCGTACTTCCCCATTTCAACTGTCTTTACCTGCATAAAGGAATATTCGTTTTGGTAAGCAGCTTCCTTGGCGCAATCAAACAGTTTCTTTCCGATTCCCTGTCTATGGTATTCTTTTAATATACCCATGACGGCAATCTCAACAGTATCTTTACTTGTTTCCTTCAGATACAGAAAACCAATTGGATGATTCTCATCATAGGCACAAAAGAAACTCTTCCCTATACAATCTTTGATATATTTTTCTCGTGAATCCTGAATACCAAACCAATCAGGAAGAGCTTCGAGGACATCACGGGTAATGCTTTTCTTTTCTGTTTCATCAAACACTTGCTTTATGATGTTCATCTTTACATCCTCCATAAATTCTGTATTCGTAATTTTAGCACCCATAAGTTGGTGAGCTTTCCCTTGTGTTATATCTACTAAATTATAATCGGATTACTATATGTCTATTAGTATAAAGCAAGACTATTGGCGCCAAAACCACAGCCGGCATCGCATACCTTCTTAGCATCATTCTTTATAAAAAAATAATAATTAAAACAATATTAGTTAAAATAATCATATGTAAAACTATATGATATAAATCAGGTATCAATCGAGTTTCACTTGCAGGTATTATACGAACAGAGTTTCTAAAACATTTATTATAGCCTTCTAATTTTTTCTCAGATGCACCAAATATTGTAAAACACCAATGACAAAAAAATTGGACAACAAACCACGACACCAAAACACCAAGAAGAATCCATCTTCCTATATCGTAAATAACATAATAGGTAACAATTCCTGCACTGTATAGACAAAGCATAAAAAATTCAGCACTCTTTATTCCAACCCCATCAACAAGAGTCTTTTTTTTGGTTTTGTATGATACAATACATCCAAAAAACCAAACCAGTAAAATTATTTGCATAATTAAATTCAATTGCTTTTTACACTTCCTTCTTAAATATAGGATTTCTCCATACACTAATCAGCAGGGGAATGACCATCAGTACCCACACAATAGGTTCGGAAACAATGACACCCATATACCCCATATAAGGAACACAAAGAAAGGCAATCAATACCTTCCCTGCCAGTTCGATAAAACTGGACACCAAGGGGGTCTTGGTATCTCCAAAGCCCTGCATGCTGTTACGTAAAATGCAGATGACCGCCGGTACCAGATAAAAAACGGAATTGATCCGTAGATACAAGGTAGCATTCGTAAGGACCTCCGGTTCTGTGCTCGCAGTAACCAGATGAATCAGTGTGGGAGCCAGTGTAAACACTACAAGCAGTACAATGACACACCATACTACCGAAACACAAACGGTATCTTTGATTCCTTTCTTAATACGTGCATATTCCTTCGCTCCAAGATTCTGTCCGCAAAAGGTAGCAAGTGCTGTTCCCAATACGAAAAAGGGAATCAGGAAAATCATCGTCACCTTACGCGCTCCGGTATGAGCCACTATAATATTGGTACCCAGTGTATTGATTCCGGTTTGTAAAGCAAGAGAACCCAGTGTCACAAACGAAATCATGAATCCCATGGATAGACCTGTGGGCAGAAGCTGTTTATAAACTTCTTTTTCGGGCTTTACTTCATTTCTATGTATGACAATCTCCGGATATTTCTTTCTCATATAGAGGAAACATAGAATAGCGGATATCACTTGTGCCAGAACTGTGGCTTCTGCTGCACCGCCAACACCTCTTCCGAGCGTACAGATGAACAAATAATCAAGAAAAATATTCAATACATTTGAAATCAATAAAAAGATAAGCGGCGTAAAGGAATCTCCAATGGCTCTGAGAATTGCTGCACATATATTGTAAAGTGTGGTAGCAATCAGTCCTGCAATAATGATACGGATATAGGCGGTTGCATCGGGTAATAATTCGTCTGATACATTTAATATGCCAAGAATCTGAGGCAGGAAAATTAGGCAAAGTACACTAACTAGAACCGTAACAGTCACTCCTAATAAAACGGTTCCTCCTATGGCTTTCCGCATATTCTTCTCTTCTTTGGACCCAAAATAAGTGGAAATAATAATACCAAATCCACAGATAATTCCATTTAATAACTCAATCAGCATATCACTTAAGGAAATCGTAGCACCTACTGCTGCCAATGATGCATCCCCTAATACGCTACCAATAATTCTTGTGTCAATCAAACTATAGCAAAGCTGTAACAGCTGTCCAATATAGAGCGGAATTGCAAATAACAGAATCGCTTTAATAGGCTTGTCTTGTGTTAGATTTTTCATTAAAATTGCTCCCCCTTTTTGTAAATAATGTAACTAGATCACGCCCAATCATTGTGTAATACAGTACTTCCGGACAGTATCCCTTCTCTTTACCATAATGTCTTCATACAAATCCAGGCCAAAGCTTGTCAATTCCGGCGCATGTTGTATCATCTTGAAGGTTCGCGTTCCATCCTCCATACGCTGTGCACTGAGAAAGGTCGCTTTAGATGTCTCATTTTGCTGGGTCTCACTAAAAACTCTTTGTGCAAAAGAAAGCAGGTGTGTGACTGTAAGAATCTTAACATCAGCTTCCATTAATGCTTTGATGATATCGTAGGCAATGACAGATCCTTCCTTTTCTGTTGTTGTTGCAAAGGATTCATTTAGTAATATCATAGAATTCTCACTCAAATGATCGATAATCTGATTCATTCGACCAAGCTCCTCATCTAGGCGGCCACTATTCATTTCACTATCCTCACGTCTTGTAAAATGAGTAAATAGGGAAGGAAAAATTCCACTACAAAAGTATTTTGCAGGAACCTTAAGCCCACATTGAAACATAATCTGTGCAATACCGATGCTCCTTAAGAAGGTTGACTTGCCTCCCTGATTCGCACCAGTTACAATCAATAGCATCTTATCCTTGATATAACAGGTATTTCCTACTGCATTCACTCTTTGTTCCATACACATTACAATTTCTTTTAGTTGATCAAATGACAGTTCACTCTTTTCCCCTGTATCCGGAAAACAGCTTTCAACTTGAAAGCGTGCCATATGATGCTCTAAATTGATTGCGCCCTGGTAAAATGCAGTTTCCAGATGGAGCTGGTCAAAAAAGCTGCTGAATAAGCTTATAAAAGGAGCACATGATGCGACAATATAGGAGACAATGGCAAATTCCAGGCTGGCAATCTGTTCATCCATTGCCCTGCTACCTTGGGATGCCGTGGAATCCGGAGTCAGGGAATTAATTATTTTTTGCACATTCACTATAGGGTTTTTGGGACCCCTGTATTTCACTATTTTACTTTCAACCTCCTCCAGCTTAAAATCGTCAAATTTTAAGCCTTCCTGTATTCCACATTCAAATACAATTCTTGGTCTATTGACTTTATTTAAGTCTCCTTCCTGACTATCATCCAAATAGAATGAAATGTCCTGTAGAATTTTTTTCAAATTACATTCTGCTTTTTCAGAAAAATTTTCATTCAGCCTGCTTATTATTGCTTTCAAGCCTTGAGATTTTAGGTTATCCTCATATCTTTTACACAATTCCTTTATGCTGCACAAGCCCTTTACAAACAAACTTAATATATGTATTTCATTCATCAGGCCTACTACTGTATTGCGTTTTCCTGCTTTATCATTTGCCCGTCTTCCCAGTTTATTCCAATCATTCAGTACCTTGGCACTGCACTGATACAACCCATTAATGAAATTTTCATTCTTTAGGCAATCCTTCAGAATCTCCTGACGGTATTGTATTTCCTCCTTGGTTTCAAGCGGCACCATCATGACTTTTTTCATGGTATCAAAAAGGTAAGCATCTGGCTCTCCTATTTTTTTTACTTGCTTATCTTCATAGATTACCTGTTTGGAAGCTGCAGAAAACAAAGCATTTAACCCCAAATCCTGTGTAATACTCTGATAATCAAAGTAGCGCTTGGTATTCTCCCATTCCTTTTGGGCATATAATAAATATGTATTCACGACAATCTCTCCTTTAGCTGTTCATAGGTTAATCTGTACTTGTTCACCTGATTGGCTGCACATGCTGTATCATCCGCTTTTCCACGAATAATCCTGAAGTTCTGCATTCTCTGTTCATCAAGTGTAGCTCGAATACTAACCACACCACCATTTAACTCAGACAACTCACGAAGATGCGTTACATAAATCCCCTGACACTTTTGCTTTATAAAATGCTCCAACACACTTTTTCCCATAATACAGGCATCATGATTCGCAGCTGTGGTAAATAACTCGTTGATGATCACAAATGCATTCTCATCAGATTCATGCATCATGGGAGCCAAACGTATTAACTCTTCCTTTAGCTTACCACGCCCTGTCTCCACGCTTTCTTCCACAGAAAAGTGCGTCAATATATCCTTAAAATAATGTATATTAGCAGACCGGGCAGGTACATCCAGTCCCATTTTACAAAAGTAAATCAGCTGCCCCAGGCTTCTTGCGAAAGTGGTTTTGCCTCCCTGATTTGGACCTGTCAATACAAAAAAACTTTCTCCTTCTTCATAACACATATCATTGCCAATCACTTGCTCGTTCGCTTTTCTATTTACACATGCTAAAGCCAAGTCATACAATCCCTTTGCGGATATTGGCTGTTCCTCACACACCGTTGGTGCTGCGAACTCAAATCCCGCCTTCCTCATCTGTTGTGAAAAACAAAAAAACGAAAGATAAAAAGTGATTTCTGATGTGAATCGAATCACCACATCATTTTCATATGTGGCATATTTCTTGTAAAAAAGATCTGCCTGTTTAAAAAAATCAGGTTCCTTTTTCATAAATATTTTTATTAATTCCTGCTCTAATTGATTTAAATTTGCTAATCCCATGAAAGGACTTTTCATTTTCATTTGCCGATTGGGACAGCATTCATCTAAGAAACCTTCATAAGTACCATTTACTTGCCCTTCTGCCAACACAAAATTGTTGTTTTCATATGTGATAACAAAGTGATAATTAGAAAGCTTATTCCCCAACTCTGTTGCAAGCTTCCTCATTTGAATAAATTCTTCTAAATCTATATATTGCTTCAGATATGTATGAAAAGTTTGTAAACCTTTTGATTGCAAAGTAATTCCATCCAGCTTTTGAACCAATTCCGTGAGTGCATTACAATAACAGCCTGCCTCTAACACATGCCACATTTGTTTTTGGACATTGATACTCACTTGTTCTTTTTTACATAGTAATTCCCCGCGCCTTTTCATATGACTAACAAAATCATAGAAAATAGTATATACATCTTGTCTTTTTATATCCGCATATACCTCTCTACGATAATCCTCACATTCTTGATCCACCGGAAAATAATAATAAAATCTCGTACTATTATCTCCCCACATTGCTTTGATATTATCTATAATCTGTTCAATGTTTAAATCCAGAAAAAACGTTGATCTTGGCACATCTTTTTCCGGATTTTCTCTCAAATCCAAAATACTTCTAAATTCCATTGTTTCCTCCCATACATCCTGAAATAGCTTCTCCCCACAAAACTGGTCAATTATATTCTATTAAGTGACTTCTTATTGCATTTATTAATTTCCCTTATTTACGAAACTCGCTACGAATTGATTATAGCAAAACAATGATATATCAACAACTTAAGATTATTTTTTTATGCATAATAAGTATCTTTCATCAACAAAAAACCTGACAAAGCATCTTGTCAGGTTTTTAGGTAGGGCAACCCCTGTCACTATTGTAACCGAATCTGAAATAAAATTCACAAAGGTTGCGTACTTATTTTGCGGTGTTGGAATCTTGGATGGTACCGCCTGCTGCGTTTTTTATTACTGCTACAACAACAAACAAAATAACTGTCTCAATCAAAACTGTTATTGTTCCAATATTGAACATTTGATACGATTCTTCAAGTGTAGATAAACGATGTAATAATTCGCTATATATAAATACTAAATGAAGCACTGCTATAGAAATGTATATTCCAAAATGTACCGAAGCTTCACCACGCTCATCCTGAAATACTCAATAAGAATTGCGACAATATTTAATATAAAAATCACAATAAGTTGATTATTTAAAAATGAGCCAACTGACGATAATTCCATATTAAATGGCGTTCTTTCATGACATACCATCCACATGGTAAGACTCATTGAAATAATTATGTATATTCCAGTTACCATACTTATAATAGAAATCCATTTGCTAACCTTATTCCGAAATGGATTCATTGTTTTCTTACCTATAATACACATACCAGAGACAATCATTAAAATAACAGCTAAGGAATAATAGTACAATGTTGTCTGCCTAGTTCCAGAAGAGTTTCCTCTCAAATTCCAATATCCTCTATTAAGCAGATAGCAAAAAAGAATTAACCATACACCAGCTGTTATGAATTTCCTATATTTATCTTTTTCTTGTATTTTCGCAACTCTTACAATTTCAGTTACAGCATCGGAATTATCTCCTCCAACTTCGCCAATTACTATATCCTGAACTTTCAAATCAAGTATTCCTGATAAACTTTCTAAGACACTTATATCTGGAAAACTTTCACCTATCTCCCATCTTGAAACAGCTTTATTTGATACTCCAATTAGATCCCCTAGTTCACTCTGCGTATAACCCTTTTCTGTTCTTGCTTGCCTAATTAATTCACCTGTTTTCTGTTTATCCATAAGCACCACCTCCTTTTCTTGGTGGCTTAATCATACTGTGCATTCGTCTAAACTGCAATCCACTGAAGCGAGAATACTCCATTTATCCCCATTCTTATCGGTAAGATATACCTTCATCTGCTTAGGCATCCATTTGCCCTACTCATCAATACCTCACATTGTTAAGTAGTACACTGTTTTCCGAACATTCATAGAGCAGGAATTATCCAATATGTATACTTATATATAACATCACTCATAAATTATATTTCCATCTTCTACCCGGATAACCGAATCATAACGGTTTACATTCTCTTCGTTGATTACATGGCTTACATTTACAATACATCTGCCCTCAATGCTAAGTAAAATGTCTTCAATCTTTTTTACATTTTGAATATCGAGGTTTGAAAAAGGCTCATCCAAGAGCAAAACCTTCGCACCGCTTAATAATGTTCGTGCCAGTGCAATTCGTGCTTTCTCTCCACCGGAAATATTACTGCCAAAATCCTTTAGTACATGATTGTCTTTTTCTGTAAAGCTCTCAACAAATTCTGTTAGCTGTGTTTTCTCTAGAACATTACGATATTCCTGCTCACTCACGTTTCGATACATGCATATATTGTTTCTTATTGTATCATCAAAGATGATACATTGTTGTGGCATACAAGTTATATTCCTTAATAAGCTGTCAGTGCATATACTGTCATAAACCATATTTCCATATTTCATCTGGCCCTTCAAAGGACTTATTTCCCTAAGCAATAGTTTTAAAAATGTTGATTTTCCACATCCCGATGTTCCCACAACCAGATATTTCTTATGATCCTTAAGAGAAAAATTTACATCCTTAAAAACAACGTTTGCATCATATGAAAACGTCACAGCATTACCGGTAATGATTGCTTCTTCCTGTTCACATTGTTCTTTTCCATCACTAATACTTAAGGCAAAAATATCATGGTCTATTTCACTCAATGCCACGTTTCCTTCTTTAAGATAAGTGAGGCATTGAAGTATTTGCATCCCCGGTTGCAGTAAAAAAATCAAGCCGCTAATTATGAAAATAATTTCACCAACACTCATAAAATTACTATGAACGGCATATACCGTATATCCAAAGAATGCAAATGTAACGCTTGATACAAGCATTTGTGAAATAATATTAATATTCACTACTTTTTTACTTAATTGCGCTTGATTTTCCTGTACATTCTCAATCTCTTTGTACATTTCCTCTTTTGTATGCTGAACTAAATTGCTACTGACTATCAAACGAAATCCATGTATAAACTCTCGCATCCTAATTATATATTTATCTAGTGCATTTAGTAAGTTTTCAGTTTGTGTTTCTACTCTGTTTAAAAAACTAGATATGATTAAATAAATCACAATAAAGATAATTCCTGCTGATAAAAGAATTCTCCAATCTACGGCAACAGCCAGAATGATTCCGGCAATGATATGTACCACTCCGTATATAATATCGTACTTGGTACCAAAATAATCACTTTCAATACTCTTAATATTGTTGGTCAATAAGGAAATATATTCTGATTCTTTTTTATTTTTAACCTGCTGCGATGCAAATGTAAACTTTTTTGTACCGTATTGCGTTTTGTTTTGACAATTCTCATGATCCACAAGCTTTGACGTTAACGTATTTTCAACATACAAGGATGCTGATATCATAACATTATAACCTGGAGCTATCTTCACCAAGTTTTGGGTAATAAGATTCATAAGTAATACAAGAAAAGTAGCACTAGATAAATCTATTTCTTTCATTGCAATTTTATATGCCACAAAAAGTAATGTAAGTAGGGACATGATTGTACCTACTTGAGCTGAAACATGATCTTGAAATAACTCATAAAAATGATGAAACGATTTTAGTCTTTCTAATTTCTTTGATTCAACATTTATTTGTTTCCCAAACGGAATGGATGCGTCATTCATTCTAATTACATCTCTGCCTCTTAATAGGTTTTCTAATTTATTGGTAAAAACCTTATTTTGTTTTGAAATCTTTTGATTCAGATTTAACATTTTTTGTTTGAAATAGATTAATATACAAAGAATAAATGCTGACGAAAATAATACAATCAAAAAAAGTTGGTAATTGGTGAAAGCCAAAACAGTCATAGCTAAAAGAACTATCAGGGAACTTTCCGTTGCTGTTCTAAAGTAAGCGCTCTTTAACAGAGTGCCTTATGCAACACTGAAATTCATGAGACAATACTCCTGCAACAACTATATAGCGATGAGAGTTATAGTTGTGCGTAGTAATGCGCAGTAATGCGAGAAGGAGGATCTCATGAATAATGTCTCTAAAGTTAAACAATCTATTCATAAAGAAAACTGGGTTTTTCTTATCAAAGAATGTCAATCCAGTGGCATGACAATTCGTGCTTGGTGCAAACAAAACAATATCAAGGAACAAACTTATTATCGCAATCTCCATAAACTTCGTTCTGAAATTTGTGACCAACTTCCCATTCCTATTTCTGGACCAACAAAACCAGTTACATTCAAACCTTTGGAAGTCCAGACTTCAGTTTCTGATAGGAAAGCTGCTGTTATTGTTCGAGTTGGTAATGCAACAATCGAAATCAGCAATAGTGCTTCTAAAGAAACTGTGGAGGCAGTGCTCCTAGCACTGAAAGCATCCTGTTAGGGGATATCACCCTTGCTGAAAACATTTACATTGCATGTGGTTCTATTGATATGCGCAAGTCGATTGATGGTCTAGCGACACTTGTTCAACAACAGTTTCAATTAGATCCATTTCAACCGACTTTATTTTTGTTTTGTGGTCGGCGACGAGATCGTATGAAATGTCTTCTTTGGGAAGGTGATGGTTTTGTCCTTCTTTATAAGCGTTTGGAAAATGGATCGTTTCAATGGCCACGAGATGAATGTGCGTGTAAACCAATTTCCTGGCAACAATTTCGTTGGCTTATGGAAGGGTTAAAACCAGAGCAAAAAGTATCTATAAAAACTGCCGAAACAGGTGAGTTTTGTTGATGAAAAAATGTTTAGAACCCTCTGTTTTACTGGCTTTTTAGCATGTTTTGTGGTATACTTAATACAGTTAAAAATCAACTGTGAGGTATGTTTATGGACACAAAAGATGCTTATATTGAACAACTTGAAAATACAATATCAAGTCTTCAGAAACAGCTAGATAATCTCACAGAGATGATCCTTTTGCTTCGGAAAGAAAAGTTTGGTTCTTCTAGTGAAAAGACTCCAACGGCACAACTGGATGGTCAGTTAAGTTTATTTAACGAAGCGGAATTGGAGGCAGATTCAAAATGCGAGGAACCAATCGTAGAAAAGGTGGACGGATTCTATCGTAAAGAAACTCGCACAAAACGTACCGAGTTAATCAAAGATTTACCAGTGCGTGAAATTCCTTGTGACATTCCCGCAGAGGATATGTTCTGTGATTATTGTGGTTCTGGGTTAAAACTTATTGGATATGAAAAAGTTCGTGAAGAATTAGAATACATTCCTGCCAAACTACAAATTGTTCGATATAATCGTTCTGCTTGTGAATGTCCTAAGTGTAAGCATACAGAACATCCATTTATAAAAAAGGCTGAAACCCCATCCTCATTAATGAATCATTCTTTAGCATCTCCAAGTTCCGTAGCAAATGTCATGTATCAAAAGTATGTGAATAGTGTACCTTTGTATCGTCAGGAAAAAGATTGGGAGAATCTTGGCTTGTCACTGACAAGGGCAACTATGGCCCATTGGATGATTCGATGTTCACAAGACTACTTGGCACCCGTTATTAAGCATTTGCACAAAGCAATGGTTCAGGCGAACGTGTTACACTGTGATGAAACCCCAATCCAAGTTTTAAAGGAAGAAGGTAAAAAGCCACAGTCAAAATCTTATATGTGGCTATACCGAACCAGTCTTAACAGTTCTCATAAAATCATTCTTTATGACTATCAACCCTCACGAAGTGGTGATCATGCAATCCGTTTTTTGAAAGGATTTCAAGGTTACCTGCACACGGATGGGTATTCTGGTTATAACAAACTGGAAGGGATTACAAGGTGTGGCTGTTGGGCTCACCTTCGCCGCAAGTTCGTAGAAGCAATGCCGGACAAAAAGGATCCGAATGGTCCACGAACAACTGCAGAAATTGGAAGAGATTACTGCAATCAACTGTTTCAGATAGAAGAACAGCTGAAACATGAAACAGCTGAAATACGATATAAACAGCGTCTAGAATTAGCAAAACCAATTCTTGATGCGTTTTGGTGTTGGCTTGATTCTTTTCAGACACTAAAAGGTTCTGCTCTTGGAAAAGCAGTAACTTATGCAAAAAATCAAAAGCCTTATATGGAGAATTATCTTCTTGACGGAAACTGTGCTCTTTCGAATAATGCAGCCGAAAATGCAATCCGTCCATTTACTGTAGGCCGTAAGAATTGGCTGTTTGCAGATACTTCGAAAGGAGCAACTGCAAGTGCTGCAATATATAGTATCATTGAGACTGCAAAAGCAAACGGCATCAATGTATTTACGTATCTTGAATTTTTACTTATGTATATGCCAGATATGGACTGGCATAATCATCCAGAAGAACTGGAGGATATGATGCCGTGGTCTAAACTGGCTCGTGATATTTGTAAAGCATAACATTCAGGATTGGGGAACCGATCCTGTTTTATTTTAAGATAGGCACCTTGTTAAAGAGCGCTTACGTTCTAAACGCCGGTATGAATTGTTCTTCAAATGTCTTCACATCATTAATAAGTAGCGAAATATAGGTGCTCCTATCTTTTAGAACAAAAGTTTCATAGTCTTTGCATAATATATTATCAATTATCTTTTTGCTGATTGTTGATAAAAAATTCTTATCAAATGAAATTTGAATTACTGCACTTAATTTCATTAACACAGAAGGTATAACAATGTATGATAATGCCAGAATACCCATCTTTGTATAGACAGCAGTTTCCGGAGTTTCTGTCATTCCTAATAGCATGCTATAAGACCAGCTAAAAAACAGTGCGATGACTGCACCAAACAGACATGAAAAAACATAAAGTAAAAAATGTTTCGTATGTATTAATAACTCAATCGTTTTCTTCATTCAATACTCCTATATCGTAGAGTGAATTTCTTAATACCACTCATTTCGTTTACATAACTATACTTTATGGACATAAGTCTTGCACAACTGCTTTTTCTCATTTATCCTACTTATGGTTATCTGTCTGCCAGAAGGGAGAACCTCATGAGTAAAAAAATAACGGGAAATTACTCTCATCTGACACAATCAGACAGAATATATATTGAACAAGAGCTCAACCAGGGAAATTCATTTAAGTCCATAGCCAAAGTATTGCAAAAGGATCCCACTACTATCTCCAAAGAAGTCAAAAGATCCAGAGATTTCTATTCCATCCATCCTTACTGGAAGAAATGTCGTCTTTGCTGGAATTACATTGGTTGCAGAGAGCGTAACTGTTACAGCAAAAGCAATTGCAACAAGGTTTGTCGCTACTGTTTTCACAAAGATCCCACTAAACCCGAATTATTCATGAGAGGGCAATTCTCCCTAAAAATTCAGGTTTCTGTTTTTTGAACTTTTAAGCATCTCATGTAATTGTATTTTCTTCTAAAAAAGGGTATAAAATCCCCGTATTCACTCAAAATTACATGTTCTGCTGTCAATGTCCAGTGTTGTTGCTATTCCAGCTTGGGCTGTAGTCCTCGTATGTTTTCCAAGGTTTCATAGAATTCATCTTTATAAGGGCAGCTGCTACAAAGCTTGAATGTTATATATCTTGCTGAACGAACTACCTTAGCGGCAATCTTCAGCAGTTTCAAACGAATGGTGTCAATCTGCTGTCTTCTCATTTTTGCAGATAATGCCAATCGTTTAAACCAGTTAAATATGTTGTATGCTAGTGCATGAATCTGAAGACGGTTTGCATTTACAATCTTAGAAGAGCTGCTTACCGCTGCAAAATCAAAACCATTTTTACTTTCTTTGATGAAGTTCTCCATGGTGCCACGCTTGCAGTAGAATCTGATTACCTGTTCCGGTTCAGAGTCCATGTTTGTTACAATGAATGTGTACATATGGACAATCTGCTCTGTAGGCTTTTCAATTTTGTATACAACACGACGAGGATAGTCCCATGAGCCTGCCTGATACATGAATTCACCATAACAGACTGCATAAGAAACCATGTCCTTTTTGGTCTGTTCTGTAAGCTGTTCCTCAATATCAGAGGCTAAATTACGTAGTATGCCATTCTCTTTTAATCGGATGGCATAAGAAACTCCATTGGTTTCGCACTGATGATAGAGCTCTGGTTTGGTAAATCCACTGTCGCCTCTGAGAAGTAACGGAATATCTGGATAGTCATCACCGAATTCATCCAAAAGAGGCTGTAGGAAATCCATTACACCGGTTGATGAATAGTCAGTGCCATCACGCAATTCTATTTTCAAGAGGTCACCTGTAATGCCATCATAACAGACCAGAGGATGATAACCATGATTCTGATAGTGGAAGTTAAATCCTTCCCCTTCCTGATGTCCGTAGGTATTCAGAAGAGTAGAATCCAGATCCAGCAGAATTATTTCAGGTTTCTTAATAGAATACACAACTTTTCTGAAACGACGCATCAGAGTATAGAACTGATTCAATGAATCCTCGTCCATACGATTGAAAAATCTTGAAAGAGTCGGTTGCGATGCAAGCGCCTTCTTAACTAGAATAGCGGTCAAGATTGGATCTTTAGTTAGTTCATCTGCGCAGTCGTCTTCAAAATATGCTCCAAGTATTTGATAGATTACTTGCCAGAGATTTTCGTCATCCTTGTGATAGCGGAAGGATGCGGTATCATTGGTTTTGAATTCTGATTTCAGAAGTTTCACAAAACCAAGTTTGCAGGCGAATTCTTTAATCAGAAGCAGTCCTGCATCGGAGGATAAATCACCTCCATCAAAATTTATTTTCAGATATTTATTGCTTTCTAAAGTGGTGTCTTTTAAAATGGGCATAAGGGCTTCTCCTTTTGTTATATTTTTAGGCTTCGACACCTTAATTTTAACAAATTAGAAGTCCTTTTTGTATGTAATTTTTCTTCACCTGCTAGGTGAAAGCAAAAAGTATCAAAAACACTGTAACTATGCGGCGTAAGCCACTGCTGGACGAATTATCATGAATAATTCGGGCTAAGTATTGTTCCTACTTTATTCCTTATATCTGCTATAAGCCTAACAAGGCACCTTATGTCTGTAATTCCCGTGATCACCATAAGTATTGTCCTTTGGATAAGGCTCTTTACAGTGCTACAAGTGCCCAGAAAAAGTATGAAAAAAAGTTAGTTGAATCTCGCAAAGGCATCAATCTTACTTCGGATGAACTACAGCAGCTTAATGATCTTGTATCAGATCCTCAATGGCAAACCATATAAACTCACTGCCAGAGACAGTCTAAACGGCACAACACCATTTGACCTTGCTGACCTACTTTTGGATAAAAGAATACCGCTCTTAACAGGACAGCATAAAGTCTTCCCAGACTCTGTAATGTTAAAACCGGCACTCTTAGACAGATAAATTTTAAGAGCAGACAGATAACCACCATATCATAAACCATATCAAAATGTTTTAGACGGGTGGAATTTATCTTGTCTCAAACTGCTCCAGTCGTCTGCTTGTCATGCAACAAACAGATTAGACATACCAATTTTATCACGTTTTTTCAAGTCTTCATAGGAGCTTTTATATATAATATACATTATATCGTATAAGATTGCGTAAATTTACCTTCGGAATTAATGGTGTAGAGTTCACCCACGATGCTCTGATAAAGATCAAGCAATGACTTGTGGATTTAATATACCTCTTTTTTATACTCGAAGCAAGCCCAGTATCTGTCGGGGCCAGTTATGACACTTTATGTCTGTCTTACAATCCCCAGATATGGGAATTGAAATAGACAATCTTCCTGTTCTGTAAGGATAAGCTGTGAGTGATACTTTCTGTATACTTTCCCAGTTCCCCATGTCTGTTTTTCTCTGATGCAATAATCTGATTGCTTCTTAAAATATCGTATTCGGCTCCAGCAGCCATTGGAAGATCTCTTTTCTGATATCTTACCAGTTCAAGCATATCTCCACCGTTCAGATGATATGCCCGCAACTGTGACATTTTTGTGGCTCCTGTAATACTCCAGCCCATTGGTCTTGAACTCATCCGGCTTGACAGTACGTGACTCACATGTCCTTCTGTACTGCTCCCTGTTACTCCGTCCTGGCGTCTTAAACGCAGTTTGGCTGCCATCCAGTTTGACAGGATATATTCTCTTGCCTCTGTCATCCTCTTTAATCCTGTTTCGCTTTTCAGATATTCTTTCAGTATATCAACCAGTTCTTCAAAATCCTGCTTTGTTTTACTACGAATAATTGTTCTTAGTTCATTTGCCACATCCCATTGGCTGTCTAGCATGTGGCTTGTCAGTTTCGTCAGATACTTCTCCAGATGAAATTCATCCAGCACATAAGTAATCCCTGCTATCTGCTTCATTCCGGACTTAATCCATGCGCCACCATCTGCGTTCAGATAGATTCTTTTTACTTTTTCCAGATCATAATGGTTATCTATGTATTGATAGACTTCATCCCAGAATGCATTGTTTTCTTCACCACGACTGGTTCCACAAAAGTAGTATGGATTTATCAGTTTATGCCGTCTGCTTTTGGGTGCTTCCTTCTCGATTCCTTCATGAATGTAGACCAGTTTCGTTACCAGGCAGTTGTTCTTCTGATGATTCTCATTTTCTGTCAGATCCCCTTTTTTCTCCCGAAATTGAAGTGATACATGATCTTCATCTGCTTCAATGTAAAGATACTCCACTTCTTTTTTCTTTTCTGGTCTGTCTTCATTTTTAGGGAACTGCAGTCTGTGTATCTTATTTTTTACTGTCTGTTTTTTTACCTCTGTGGTAAGACTGGTCTCTTCCCCGCCTCGTCTGTACGATGTCTGTACTGCTTCTTCAAGCATCCTGGCTTCTGCATCTTCTGTAATACGCTCATTTCTTTCCAGTCCCAGTATTCGATCAAGGAGATACTCACTGTTTCCGGTTTCTTTATTGGTAAACAGCGTCTTATTAAAGTTAACGGTTCCAAGAGAAGTGATGAGCTGCTTATCTGTATGGGATTCCACTACCCAATGCCTCAGTCTTACAGGACTTTCCTGTAACATCTGATCCATACTTTCCAGAGATTCTTTTATCATCTGCAATCCAAGGCTGTGAAGCTCGGTAGTGATGCCAATGACATACTCCGCCATCTTTAATGGGTCTTTCATAAACTCATCTTCAAGTTTCTCAAATTTGTTGATGCATTC
>DATERV010000032.1:0-10756 GCA_035271185.1 Lachnospiraceae bacterium
GCTTAGGGGATAAAGCAACCCCCTCCTAAGGTTCAACCATGGTTATACCCTAAGGAATGAAAAAGGGTAAAGGTTTGGAGTTCGAATCCATCCAGAAACCGAAGAAGGTCAAAATAAGAAATAGAGATAATTCGTCACGAATGTGATTGGATTCATAGAGATGGTCGCCGAGGTCAAAAGGTTTGAAAGCCTTAAAAATCGGCATTTGTTCCCGTAGTTAAATGGATATAACAAGCGCCTCCTAAGCACTAGTTATGGGTTCGATTCCCGTCGGGAACATTCATTTTAGCAGTAATGATTGATCGAAATCATTGCTGTTTTTTTGTATTTTGGAGTGATTTTGGGTGGCAATTTGTCACCCGATGATACAGAAAAAGAAATAAACTGCCACCCAAAATGAAAAATTGCCACCCAATGTATTTCAGAAAATTGCACCCATAGGATTCAACTATTAAGTAGTATGTGATTTGGGTTGTAAAGTTGAGATAATTGGAGTAGAAAAGACAGCATAATATTCTTGCTTGGAAGTAACAAGCCTGATGGATAAGGTCCATTCAGATTAGATGAAATAATTTATCTATTCTGGATGGGCTTTTTTCTCGTTCAGGGAAAGGAAGGACTAATGGCTGTTGCAGAAAAAACAGAAGTATGTGATGCAGACGAAAAAGTAATTGAAATGGAATTGGAACGTTTAAGAACTTTTGAAAACCATCCATTTAAGGTTCAGGCTGATAGTCAGATGATTGAGCTACAAGACAGTATCAAAAGTTTTGGTATTTTAAATCCTTTGATTGTAAGACCTAGACCAGAAGGAGTGTACGAGATTATTTCTGGACACAGACGGAGATATGCTGCGGAACAATTAGGATATCGAAAAGTACCAGTAATTATCAGAGCACTTAAAGATGATGAAGCAGTTATTTCTATGATTGATTCTAATTTGCAAAGAGATCGGATTACTCCAAGTGAAAAAGCATTTGCTTACAAAATGAAGTATGACGTAATCAAAAGAAAAACAGGAAGGAGAAAATGTGGCCAGATTGACCACCATTTTGGAAAAAAGAGTATAGACATTATTGGTAAGGAATCTGGAGATAGTCCAAAACAGGTACAAAGATATATCAAGATGACTGATCTGATACCAGAGATACTAGAAAAAGTGGATGATGGTACGATGGGTTTTACGCCTGCGGTTCAATTATCGTATTTGAAAAAAAAAGAACAGGAAAAGATACTTGAAGCTATGGATTATGCGCAATGTACACCATCTTTATCACAGGCACAGAGAATGAGAAAAATGAGTACAGAAGGTACGCTAACATTTGAAGGAATGCAGGATATTCTTAGTGAAATAAAGCAGAAAGAAATAGATCGAGTGGTATTTAAAAATGAACAGCTATACAGATTCTTTCCATCTAGTTATTCAGCAGAGCAGATGAAAAGAGAAATATTAGAAATATTGAAACTATGGATGAAAAACAATTGGGAAAAATAGGAGGACATGACTATGTGTAAGGTAATTGCAACATCAAATCAAAAAGGTGGAGTCGGAAAAACCGTGTCTTGTGTAAATTTAGGAATTGGTTTAGCGCAGACAGGAAAGAAAGTATTGCTTATTGATGCAGATCCACAGGGAAGTTTAACAATCAGTTTAGGATACCAGGAACCAGATGAATTAGAATTTTCATTAGCAACCATGATGATGAATATTGTAAACGATGAGCAGTTAAAAGTTGATAAAACAATTCTACATCATAAGGAAGGTGTAGATTTGATACCTGCAAATATAGAATTATCAGCAATCGAAGTATCTTTGGTAAACGTAATGAGTAGGGAACTAATTTTGAAAGCGATTGTAGAGCAGATAAAGCAATTCTATGACTATATCATAATTGATTGCATGCCATCGCTTGGAATGATGACAATTAATACACTAGCTTGTGCAGATTCCGTGTTGATTCCAGTACAGGCAGCATATTTACCAGTAAAAGGATTACAGCAATTAATTAAAACAATCAGTAGAGTAAAGAAACAGCTTAATCCTAAACTACAGATTGAGGGTATTCTTCTTACTATGGTAGATAATCGCACAAATTATGCCAGGGATATCTCTCTGATGGTATATGATACCTATTCAGCAAATATCAAAGTGTTTTCAATAGAAATTCCTATGTCAGTAAGAGCTTCTGAAGTAAGTGTGGAAGGTAGTAGCATTTATTCATATGATCCAAAAGGGAAAGCAGCATTTGCATATATGGCATTAACAAAAGAAGTATTGAAGGAGGCACAATAATATGGCAGGTAGAGTATCAGGAAAAATCAAATTGCAGTCAGTAGATGAATTATTAGGAGTACCAGAAATCGCAGGTACACAGGAAATAGATATAAGTAGAATACATACATTTCCAAATCATCCATTCAAGGTTATAAATGATGATAAAATGGAAAGTTTGGTTGAGAGCATCAGAGATAATGGAGTCTTGAATCCAGTAATTGTAAGACCTGATCAGACAGGTAATTATGAAATGATATCAGGTCATAGAAGATTACATGCAGCTGGTATAGCGGGATTAGATAAGATTCCGGCGATTGTAATAGAAATGTCAGATGATGAAGCCATAATAAAAATGGTGGATGCAAATATCCAACGAGAAGAGATTCTTCCAAGTGAAAGAGCATGGTCTTTGAAAATGAAGATGGATGCAATGAGACGACAAGGGGCAAGAATGGATATGGCAGACACTTGTGGCACTCAGTGCCACAAGTTAGGTAAAAAAACTTCTGAAATAGTAGGAGATTCAGTTGGATTAAAAGGTAGACAGGTAAGAAAATATGTAAGATTAACAGAACTTGTTCCGGAACTAATGGATTGTGTGGATGTAAAGAAAATACCTATAGCAATGGCAGTTGATATATCATACTTTGATGAACAGGTACAAAAATGGGTTTATGAATATTTGAAAGATAATGGATTCTTAAAACCGATACAGGTTACTACATTAAAGGAACATCCAAGTTTAGCTAATGCAAATCAGCACATGATTATTTCTATATTAAATGGAGCTTTGCCAACAAAATCTGAATCAGCAAAAGTATCTCTATCAGAGAAGAAGCTGGATAAGTATTTCCCATCACATTATTCTGCAAAGCAAAGAGAAGATGTAATCATTCAGTTGTTAGAACAGTGGAGTCAGAACCAGGAAGAAAAATAAGGGAAGGTAATTCAGAACTGTAAAAAATACATTTCTGATAACAGAAAGGAGTATCACATGGAAAACAGAGTTACGCTTTCCTATTTCTATGGGAAGGAAGCAGATCAGTATTCATTTTATAAAATACCAAAGCTGCTATTCACGGATAATCATTATAAATCAATATCGGTGGAGTCAAAAGTTTTGTATGGATTGATGTTAGATAGAATGTCATTATCATTGAAAAATCAGTGGTTGGATGGAGAAGGGAGGGCGTATATTTATTTCTCATTGGAAGATATTATGGAATTAATCGGCTGTAGTAACAAAAAAGCTATCACTATAATGAAAGAATTGGATGGAGAAGCTGGTATAGGACTTATCGAAAAAAAGAGACAGGGACAAGGAAAACCAACTATCATTTATGTAAAACAGTTTGTGATGGGAGAAGTTCAGAAGTGTAAAAATTACACTTCTGGAGAAAAAACGGCTATTTCAGAAGTGAATAATTTACATGTCTTGAAGTGTAAAAACGACACATCTAGAAGTGAAGAAATTACATGTCTAGATGTGAAAAAATTACACACTAATAAGAATAAAATAAATAATACTGATTTGAGCAATATCGAATTTAATCATATCTTATCACTAAATGATGGGATTGGATCCGATGTGGAAGCATATTCAGAATATATCAGAGAAAAAATATCACTGGAAATTCTAAAAGAGAGAAATCCTTTTGATTGTGAATTGCTTGATGGAATTTATGATTTGATTTTGGAAACAGTTTTATGTGATAATGATACTATCATAGTTTCGTCAAATAAATATCCTGCAGCATTAGTGAAAAGCAAATTCATGAAATTGGATAGCTCTCATATCGAATATGCAATGGGCAGTATGAAACGAACGACTACCAAGATACATAATATTAAAAAATATATGATGGCAACTTTGTTTAACGCACCAAGCACCATTAGCGGATATTATCAAGCTGAGGTAAATCATGATTGGCCGCAGTTTGTAGTAAAGTAGAATAAGAAAGAAGAGGTAAACGCTATGTCTATGTTAGATGAATACGAAGAATCCTTTTATTATGATAAACCTAGTTCCACCGGTACGAATGTATCAGGTGAGGCAGTAGGAATGGGACTTGGATTAGGTGCAGGTATTGTAACTGGTCTTTTGTCTGGGATAATGTTTTTACTTACAAGGTTAGATATTCTGAGTTCGGGAATACTTGGATTATTGTTTTATATGGTCACATATAAGAATGGATGGCCAGCTGTAGTTTATATATTTGCTATAGTATCTATTATTGCAGTATCTGTAATTCTGCAGCATCGTTTTATAGTTGTGCGTATCTTCTACGGAGTATTCATGTGCGTAGTAGCTTCACTTCTAGGTCCTGCTATCATAGGATATGATTCAGAAGTAAGAATGTACACAATAATGGCAATTTGCTGTGGAATGACTGCTGTAATGGAGTTTATTTCATGGTGTATCGTAATAAGGAAATAGATGCATGTTACCAAATGCTAACCATATGTTACCGTGTGTATACCAAATGCTAACAAAATGTTACCACGTGTATCTTTTTTTCTGTTTTTACCTGTGCTATTATTATCATAGACAAGTGAGACACAAAACACGAAACAAAAATCTCATTTGTTTTTCTTTTGCAAAAGAATATGGACAAGAATGAAGCGTCAGCTCATCACTAATATGGTGGTGGGTATGGCGCTTTTTATATGTCCAAAATTTAGATGACGATCTAAGAATAAATATAGGTCAGGAGGAAAATAAAGTGTCATTTAATTATGATCGTGATTATCCGTTTGAAGCTTTCATTACCAATCTTGGTAAATATAATGAAGACGAGTTGATCGGAGAATGGTTGAAATTTCCGACTACACCAGGTTATTCAATCACACAGAAACAGTAAATTAAGAAAAGAGGGAAAATATGGATTACAATAATTTTAAAGAGAATTTTATTGAAGATGTAAGAAAAGGTCTTTATGAAAGAGGCATCGAAGATGTAAATATTACAACACAGCAGACAACCAAATTAAATGAGAGTTATGAGTCCATTGCAATTACACCAGAAGGAAGCAATATTGGTATTAATACCAGTTTAGAAATGTTCTTCCGTGCAGTAGAAGACGGTCAGGATTATAACGAAGTAGTACAAAGAGCTGTTAATACTTTTGCTGATGGGATTGAACAGACTCCATCAATTGATGTTTCATCCTTAACAGATTATTCTCAGATGAAAGATAAGCTTGTGATGGAAGTTGTGGGCACAGATACAAATAAAACATTGCTTTCGGATGTGCCTCATAAGGATATGGAAGATTTGTCCGTTGTGTATCGATTTGTGATGGAAAACAATGAAGACAGTCGTGCTTCTATTGTAGTAACTAATCATATGTTGGATGTAATGGGCGTAAATCCAGAGCAACTTCATGCGGATGCTATGGAGAATGCTCCACAGTTAAAGCCAGTAGTCATTACCGGTATGAATGAAATCATGGTGGAAATGATGGGTAGAGAAGAGGCAGAAATGATGGGAATTCCTCTTGATGAAGAGGATCACATGTTTGTGGCTACAGTTCCAGATAAGATTCACGGAGCTGGTGTTCTTGCCTATGAAAATTTTATGGAAGAGGCTGCAGAAAGAGTGGGCGGTTCCTTTTTTATCTTACCATCCAGTTTGCATGAGATTCTGATTATTCCAGATGATGGAAATGCTGATCTTCATGAATTAGAAAGCATGGTAAGGGAAGTAAACAGCACACAGGTAGCACCAGAGGAACGCCTTAGTGATAATGTTTACCATTATGATGCACAGGAAAAGTTATTTGAGCTGGGAGAGAAGTTTGTTGAAAGACAGAATGAAAAGGAAGCAGCAATGGAAGAAAAAAAAGCTGATAAGGAATCTGTATTAGGTGATCTGAAAGCAAAGAAAGATGAAGTAGCAAAACAGCCAAAGAAAGAGGCTGTAGAAAAAGTAGCAGACAAAGATAAAGGTGGCGAAGCTATCTAGTATATTGGAGCGTCAGTTGGTGGCATTTGTCACTGGCTGGCATTTTTTGATGCAGAAATTTAGGAGGAAACGAAATGTCTAGAGAATATAACGTAAAACAGGTAAGCACAGGTCAGATAGTAGCAACTGGTGTGGCTAGTGTGGGTTCACAGATTGCACATCCACAGAATTGTAAAACAGAGTGTCCATATGGAAGAAACAGAGCTTTTTGTTTTCCATGTATGGCTAAGATTCTTAGTGAACAGAAGAAAAGAGGGTAAATATGGGCTTCGACTACTTTTATGGAGAACAGTCGGATCAGTTTGTATTCTACAGAACGCCTAAGGTATTCTACACAGACAAAAGATTTGCAAGGCTTTCCAGGGATGCGAGAACTTTATATGGAATATTGCTAGACAGGGTTTCTCTTTCTAAAAAGAGTGGGTGGTTCGATGAGAAAGGCCGGGTATATATCATCTGTACTTTAAATAGTGCAATGGAGGCACTTGGCATCACAGATAAAACAGCAACAAAGCTGTTTGTGGAGCTTGAGAATTTTGGCTTGATCGAAAGAAAACGCCAGGGTCAGGGAAAACCTATCATCATCTATGTAAAGAATTTTATTAACTCGGAAATACTACGAGTGCAGAATCGGAAAGATTCCGAGTCTGGTACCGGAAAAACTACGAGTCAAGAGTCGGAAAATTTACGATGTAATAATACTGATAGTAATAATACTGATTTTAGTAATACTCATTTCATTCTTTCAGAGAGAGAGGAAGAGAGGCGAGATTATACATCCTATTTTATCGATACTTTATGTATTAAATGGTTAAAAGAGCAAAATCCATTTGATTGTGGATTAATAGATGAGATTTTTGAGCTTATTGTGGATACCGTATGTACAACCAGTCAGACGATTCGCATATCGGGGGATGATAAACCGGCAAATGTAGTAAAAAGTAAGTTCATGAAGCTGGATTCTAGTCATATTCAATTCGTACTAAGCTGTATGAAAGAGAATACAACCAAAGTCAGAAGTATAAAAGCATATTTACTTGCAGCATTATACAATGCACCATTAACCATCAGTAACTATTATCAATCCTTGGTCAATAATGATATGGCTACAGGAAAAATTTAGCGCAGTCGGATTTGTTTCTGGCTGTATTTTTATGGAGGAAAAATGAATCAAATTGCAATCACAATTACTTTGGATCCATTAAAGGATGGTATCCAAGGAACTATCAATAACAGCGAAAGTACCGCAGGAAGATTTCTTGTAGTAGGTACCAATTATGAGCACAGAATCATTTCTGAGAAAGAGTTTTTTACTTATATTGCACAGATGGAAGTTTATAGCAGACAGCTTTTCTTTGGAGATTATATGGTGATTTATGATGCCAGAAAAGAAATTACAGTATCAGGAGATAAGTATCTGGTAGGTAGTTTCATGCTGGCGAAAACATGTGACAGTGGAGAAGTATTTTGTAAATTATTTGGTGAGGAAGTGGAAGGTGTAAAGGAATCGATTTCAGGTTATTTCACAGAAATCATTATTAATGGAGAGCGTTTTGATGCACTTGCATTATATTAGGAGGAAACGATGAGCAGAACAATACCAAGAGTGTATGTAACAGCAGCTTGGAGTAAAAACCGAGTAGAAGCAGAGGATGAAGCAAGAAAATATTGTGCGGAGCTTGTAAAAGCAGGATACCTTCCGTTATGTCCAGTGCTTGCGTTTAGTGGAATCATCAGTAACGACGATCCTGATGGAGATAAGAAACGTAGAGAAATGTCGGAAGATCTCTTAAGAAGAGCGAGATTTCTTGTTATTTGCGGAAAACGCAGCAATGAGGATGTCAAAGAGGACGTTTCTATAGCAAAGAGAGCAAAAGTAATTCCAACTACTTTGGATGGATTACTTGCTTATCAGTAAGGAGGAACAGATGGTAAAAACAATTGGAGATCTCATCAATGAGGCGAGATTAAAGTCTGGCGCAAAGCAATACAGCGGTCATGACATTATGGATCTGATGAGATTTGATGTGAATACAAAGCATATGATTGTTTTTGATGTCCTTTCAGATGATGGTACCTTGGGCATGAAGGGAGAACGTAGTAGACTATTTCTTTCAGAAGAAGGATATCAGAAAGCTATGAACCAGATGGAAGAAGGAAAAATAAAAGTACTAAATCATGCAAAAGTATCAGAGGGACATCTGAAATATGATCATAAAGAGCATTCATTGTAAGGGGGTGATGATTCTTGCAAGAAGATATTGAAAATAAATCGATAAGGTTTGTAGTTTCATCAGCAAAGCTTTCATTCAGGGCAATAGAAAAAGGTTGGTCCTTGTATAAGCAGCATGAAAACAAAAAAAATGCTAAGAAAGCTACAAAAGCCGCAGAAAAACCTATGGGTAAGCAGTCAGCAAAGGACTTGATTGGTCAGGGACAGGGTGTAAGTTCAGCAGAGATTGCAAAGTCAGGTCTTAAAGATTTTCAGAAGATTGCAAAGAAATACGGAGTAGATTTTGCTGTAGTAAAGGACAAGACTGTAGATCCACCTCGATATTCGATTTTTTTTAAAGCAAAGGATGCTGATGCAATTGATCGTGTGATGCGCGACTATGCCACAAAACAGCTAAAGAAAGAAAAGCAGGCAGAGCGACCAAGTATCTTGCAGAAGCTTAAGAAATTTAAAGAAATTGTTGCGAATATCCCTCGTAAAGAGCATGAGAAACGAAAGGAGCAGGAGCGATGATTTCTAAATTTAAAAAACAGATTATCATGAATATTCCGTATCTGCTCATTGGGTCGCTTTGTACCAATCTTGGAGAAGCATGGAGAATTGCTGCGGGTAGCAATATGTCAGAAAAGGTTCAGAGTCTGGTATTAAGTGGTGCATTTGCAAAGGCATTTTCCAATCCGATGCCTAGTCTTGTGCTGTTTGATGTATTAGTAGGAGTAGCATGTGGAGGCGCATTTCGATTAGCGGTGTATCTAAAGGGTAAGAATGCCAAGAAGTATCGCCATAATGTCGAATACGGCTCGGCCAGGTGGGGAACACACGCAGACATAGAACCATATGAAGATCCAGAGTTTAAGAATAATGTGATCTTATCTCAAAGTGAGAGAATTACCATGAGTAGCAGACCGAAGAATCCAAAGTATGCCAGAAATAAAAATATCCTGGTTGTGGGTGGTTCTGGTTCCGGTAAAACACGGTTTGTCTTGAAACCAAACCTGTTACAGATGCATTCAAGCTATGTAATTACAGATCCAAAGGGAACTGTAGCAAATGAATGTGGTAAGGCATTGATCAGAAATGGATATAAGTTCAAGGTATTTAATACCATCAATTTTAAGAAGAGTATGCGATATAATCCATTTGCTTATATTCATGGAGAAACAGATATTTTAAAGCTTGTTACAACCCTGATCGTAAATACAAAAGGGGAAGGAAAAGGCGGAGATGAATTTTGGGAGAAGAGCGAAAAGCTCTTATATACTGCACTTATTGGTTATATCTATTATGAAGCACCAGAAGAGGAACAGAACTTTGCCACACTTCTGGAAATGATCAATGCCATGGAGGTCCGTGAGGATGATGAGGAATTCAAAAATCCTGTAGATCTCATGTTTGATGAATTGGCACAGAAGGATCCTGATCACTTTGCAGTAAGGCAATATTTGAAATATAAGCTTGCTGCGGGCAAAACAGCAAAATCCATACTTGTCAGCTGTGGAGCTAGATTAGCGCCCTTCGACATCAAAGAATTACGAGAAATAACCATGTATGATGAATTGAAATTAGATACTTTGGGTGATCAAAAAACAGCATTATTCCTGATTATGTCAGATACGGATGCTACGTTTAACTTCCTGATTTCCATGATTTATACGCAACTGTTCAATTTACTGTGTGAAAAAGCGGATGATGTATATGGGGGAAGACTTCCAGTACATGTAAGATGCTTAATTGATGAGGCGGCAAATATTGGACAGATTCCTAACCTTGAAAAGCTAATGGCAACGATTAGATCAAGGGAGATATCAGCAGTCATTGTACTGCAGGCAAAGTCACAGCTAAAAGCTATTTATAAGGACAATGCAGATACCATTATAGGTAACTGTGATTCCCAGATATTTTTGGGTGGTTCTGAACAGACAACCTTGAAAGATCTCAACGCAACTCTTGGTAAAGAGACTATTGATATGTATAACACAGGAGAATCGCGAGGTACCAGTCAGAGTTACAACCTGAATTATCAGAAGCTGGGAAAAGATTTAATGAGCATCGATGAATTGGCGGTTATGGATGGAGGCAAATGTATTGTCCAGGTCCGTGGTGTAAGACCATTTCTATCTGATAAATACGATCTGACACAGCATCCAAATTATAGGATGACAGCAGATTATGATAAGAGGAACTGGTTCAATATCGAAAAGTACCTCAAAAGAAAAAACAACTTCATATTAAAAGCAGATGACGAATTTGAAGTCATCGCAGTAAACGAGTAATTAGCTCTTTT
>DATERV010000033.1:0-7406 GCA_035271185.1 Lachnospiraceae bacterium
CCTGGTATGAATTTGCATGTGAAATCTTCAAACAGGCAGGGATTCCTATGGAAGTGGTTCCTGTATCTGCAGATGAATATAAAGCAAAGGCGAAACGGCCAGAAAACAGTCGTATGGACAAGGATAAGCTGGAGCAAAACGGGTTTGAAAGATTACCATCCTGGCAAGATGCGTTAAGCAGATATTTAGCTATCATCAGGAATTAGCAGGATTCCAAGGAAAGGTGAAAGAACAGATATGAAACTAGCAGAAGGGTATCTTGTAAAAGAAGTTGCAGGAAGTTTCGTGTTGATTCCTGTGGGCCAGAATGTCATTGATTATCGTAATATATTAAGTACCAATAAAACCGGGGACTTTATTCTGGGAAAACTGGCAGAAGATATCAGCAACGAGGAGCTGTTTTCAGCAGTATGCTTGGAATATACTGCAGAAGAGAAGGAAAAGGAACAGGTGAAACAAGATTTGGATGAGTTTTTATTAAAACTCAGAGAGAAGAATCTTTTATGCGAGTGATAAAGGCCAACTCTTATAGCATTGCAGGAATTGGATTGCAGATAGATGCAGATGAAAGGTATCTGCAGAAGGAACTAAAGGAGTTTGCCCTTAAAACACCTTCACCCACAGGGGAAAGCAAGCCGGATGTAACCATATCCGTTTCCGAGGAGGAATATGGTGGTAATTTACAAGAGAAGGTAATACTAAAGGGATCTCTGCTGACAATTATGGAAGGGGAGGATTCCTTTTTAATTACTCACAACATACCTACCTGTGTTTCGTGCTATGAGTTATCCAAAAGTGCCAAAAGAGCGGTTATTTACCTGACTAAGGAAGTAATCAATCATGGTACCCATCAGAATACAGATGAACTGGAGGAACTGAAGTACGCCATACGGGATTCCTTTTTTTACTATTTACAGCAATATGGAAGAATTGTTGTACATTCTGCTTCAATTGTGTATAGTGATGTGGTTTGGCTTTTTTCAGCTCCTTCCGGAACGGGAAAATCAACTCATGTGGAGCTATGGAAGAAAAACGGATATACACTACAAGACTTCAATGGCGATTTGGCTGTATGTTATATTGATGATAACGGAAATGCCATTGCAGCAGGTCTTCCATGGTGTGGAACATCGGGCATTTATGTGAATCGGACAGTCCCTCTGGGAGGCATCATCTTTTTACAGCGAAGCTGCTCGGATATAGCAGTACCATTAAGTGGATTACAAGGGACTTTACATTTGCTTGCCAGGTGTGTGACTCCCAACTGGACAAAGGAACTGGCAGATCTGAATGTAACCATAGCAGAGAAAATAGCATCAAAAACCCCTTTAGCGATTCTACATTGCACGAAGGAAGATTCAGCAGCAATTGTGTCCAGGGAATATATTGATAAAGTTTCATACTAAATGTGAGCCAATTTATACTTTATTATAGTCTTTAGGTATAGAGGAACACTTAAGAAGAGGAGGAATATTTACATATGAAAGATTACGAGAAACCGGTGATAAATGAGACCAAAATTCAAGTGGAAGGTGTATATGCCGGCAGTGGTGAAGAAGAATTCGATAAGGGGATTTCTACAGGCAAATGTATATCAGGTAATAACTGGTTTTATAAAGGTGATTCAGGAAACTGTAAGAAGTGCTCTATGAATCAGAACGGGGTTTGTCTGGAAAGATTTTCCTACAAATTATAAGTATACTATTTAGCATTGGTCTAAATGGTCTTGCAAACATCCAAATACGCCAAAGTAGATTGTATTTCCCGCTAGAGGTACAATCCATTTTTTTATTCTTTCTCACATAATAGGAAGTCACTCCTATAATTTGATTTTCGGATATTGGTCCCTCTATCCAGGTCTGGTTATCTCCTAAAAAGTAGTAAAAATTACCTTGAGTGTCTTTTTTGATATGATGAATGCGATGAACGATGTTGGTTCCATTTTCCCTTTGGTATAGAGCAATGTCACCACGTTTTAATGGAAATACAGGACGTCTTAGGTAGAGAGTGTCACGGTCTCCCAGGAAAAAGGGGCACATACTTGTGCCCTTAGGCATGATGGGAATCACCTGTTCTTCATTCAGCACAGAAAGAAGAATCGAAAGAGATCCTTCTATATTAATATTTGAATCATTGACATCTGATTTATGTGAGCAAATAGAATTAGTGGTATTCATCATAGAGCAATTCCCCCATTCATGTTTTTAAATATAAATGTAATATACCAGTATTTGTATGATGGGACAAGAAAAACATATGAACTATGCATAACTTAGGAAGATTTGGCATATACTTTTATAAATTTGGAGAATAGGCTTGTACACTCTTGGTTTTATGAGAAATTAGTACTATTAAAGATTTTATACAAAAATGGAAATCTTTACATAAATATTGAACCTTTTTGAAGACTGACTCGGTCTTTATAATTGCTACTGTTTAAAAGGGAAATTGTATTTAGGGGATTTGTTTTGGAGGTAATGGTAATGATAAGAGAGAATTATGGACAGATTATTCAGGGTATCATAATCGCAATTATAGCAGTCATATGTGGATACTTTATAGAACCGTTGATGGCAGTGCTGGGACTACTGATTGCATCATCTTATGTTGAGGTAGCTGTGGTGCAGTATTATAGAAGAGAATCTTCTACTGAGCACAGTGAAAAGGAGAGAGAAGTCACTCAACCATAGGAGATATAACAGTTAAAAATCAATAAAAAATCTATTGACAATGCATTTGCCAGAAAGTATACTATCATAGTGTGCACGCAAATGCATTTCTTTTTTTGGTGGAAATATGTGATTTGTCGACACATAAAAAACAGTAAACATTTTATAATAAGAAAGAGGTGAAACAGAATGCCAACATTTAACCAGTTAGTAAGAAAAGGACGTCAGACAACTGAAAAGAAGTCTACAGTACCTGCTTTGCAGAAAGGATTCAACTCCCTTCACAAAAAAGAAACAGACACTTCTTCTCCTCAGAAGAGAGGTGTGTGTACAGCTGTTAAGACTGCTACTCCTAGAAAGCCTAACTCTGCACTTAGAAAAATTGCCAGAGTTCGTTTGTCAAACGGAATCGAAGTAACAAGTTACATTCCAGGAGAAGGACACAACTTACAGGAGCATAGCGTTGTACTGATCAGAGGCGGTAGAGTGAAAGACTTACCTGGTACCAGATACCATATCATCAGAGGTACACTGGATACTGCGGGAGTTGCAAACAGAAAACAGGCCCGTTCTAAGTATGGTGCTAAGAGACCTAAAGCTGCCAAATAATCAGTTAAGCTGATTAAACTGGATTCACATAACGAAACTACTAAGTGTTGGAATTCTGTATGATACAGATATACCGCACGAACACTAGGGAACTATTGTGAGTACCGATGATTTAATTAACCTAACGTTTCACTAAAAGCGCAGCTTAAAGTGTACGTTACCATTATTAAGGAGGGAAGAACCGTGCCACGTAAAGGACATATTCAAAAAAGAGACGTATTGGCAGATCCTTTGTACAATAACAAAGTGGTTACCAAGCTTATCAATAACATTATGTTAGATGGTAAGAAAGGTGTTGCACAGAAGATTGTATATGGTGCATTTGCCAAAGTAGAAGCAAAATCAGGTAAACCTGCTCTTGATACTTTTGAAGAGGCTTTGAACAATATCATGCCTGTTCTGGAAGTAAAAGCAAGACGTATCGGTGGTGCTACCTATCAGGTACCTATCGAAGTTAGAACGGAACGTCGCCAGGCATTAGGCCTACGTTGGTTAGTAATGTTTTCTCGTAAGAGAGGCGAAAAGACTATGGAAGACAGACTGGCAAATGAAATTCTTGATGCATCTAACAGTACTGGCTCTGCAGTTAAGAGAAAAGAAGATATGCACAAGATGGCAGAAGCAAACAAAGCATTTGCTCACTACAGATTCTAATTCTGTGTGTATTAACAAAGAAATTTTGTTATTTGCTATAGCTATCCAATCAACATAAGGAGGAAATAACCTTGGCTGGAAGAGAATATCCACTAGAGAGAACCAGAAACATTGGTATTATGGCTCATATTGACGCTGGTAAAACCACATTGTCAGAGCGTATTCTATATTATACCGGTGTTAATTACAAGATTGGTGATACTCATGAAGGCACTGCTACCATGGACTGGATGGAGCAGGAGCAGGAAAGAGGTATTACCATTACTTCGGCAGCTACAACTTGCCACTGGACTCTGGAAAAAGAAACCAAACCCATGCCGGATGCATTAGAATATCGTATTAATATCATCGATACCCCTGGCCACGTTGACTTCACTGTAGAAGTTGAGCGTTCCCTTCGTGTACTTGATGGTGCTGTTGGTGTGTTCTGTGCAAAAGGTGGTGTTGAGCCTCAGTCTGAAAATGTATGGCGTCAGGCTGACACCTATAATGTACCCCGTATGGCATTTATCAATAAGATGGACATCCTTGGTGCAAACTTCTATGGAGCCGTAGACCAGATTAGAAACAGACTTGGCAAGAATGCCATTTGTCTGCAGCTGCCTGTTGGCAAAGAAGATGAATTCAAGGGTATTATAGTTTTATTTGAGATGAAAGCCTACATCTTTAATGATGATAAGGGTGATAACATCACTGTAACAGATGATCTTGGAGATATGAAGGATGATGCAGAGCTTTTCCGTTCAGAACTCATTGAGAAAATCTGTGAATTAGATGATGATTTAATGATGATGTACCTGGAAGGTGAAGAACCTTCTGTAGAAGAACTGAAGAAGGCTCTGAGAAAAGCTACCTGTGACTGTAGAGCAATCCCTGTTTGCTGTGGATCTGCTTATCGTAACAAGGGTGTACAGAAGCTTTTGGATGCTATTCTGGAATATATGCCTGCCCCTACAGATATCCCTCCTATTATGGGTGTTGACTTAGAGGGCAATGAAGTAGAAAGACATTCATCAGATGAAGAACCTTTCTCTGCACTGGCATTTAAGATTATGACAGATCCATTTGTAGGTAAGCTGGCATTCATCAGAGTTTACTCTGGTTCTATGAATTCAGGTTCCTATATACTAAATGCAACTAAAGATAAAAAAGAACGTGTTGGACGTATCCTGCAGATGCATGCAAATAAGAGAGCAGAGCTTGATAAAGTTTATTCAGGTGATATCGCAGCAGCAGTAGGTTTTAAATTTACAACTACTGGTGATACAATCTGTGATGAACAAAATCCTGTAATCTTAGAATCCATGGAATTCCCTGAACCCGTTATTGAGTTGGCTATCGAGCCTAAGACAAAAGTTAGTCAGGGCAAGATGGGTGAAGCTTTAGCAAAGCTTGCTGAAGAAGATCCTACTTTCCGTGCTCATACCAATCCGGAAACAGGACAGACCATTATCGCAGGTATGGGTGAGCTCCATCTGGAAATCATCGTTGACCGTCTGCTTCGTGAGTTTAAGGTAGAAGCTAACGTTGGTGCACCTCAGGTTGCTTACAAGGAAACCTTTACCCAACATGTTGATCAGGAATACAAATATGCAAAACAGTCCGGTGGTCGTGGACAGTACGGACATTGTAAAGTCAAGTTTGATCCTATGGATGCAAACGGCGAGCAGCTGTTTAAATTCGAATCTTCTGTTGTTGGTGGTTCTATTCCTAAGGAATACATCCCTGCAATTGGAGAAGGTATTGAAGAAGCTACCCACGCAGGTATCCTCGGTGGATTCCCTGTAGTTGGTGTATGTGCTAACGTTTACGATGGTTCTTACCATGAAGTCGACTCTTCTGAAATGGCATTCCATATTGCCGGATCCATGGCATTCAAGGAAGCTATGAAGAAAGCGGCACCTGTACTGCTTGAGCCTATCATGAAGGTTGAAGTGACTATGCCCGAGGAGTATATGGGTGACGTTATTGGCGATATCAACTCCCGTCGTGGTAGAATTGAAGGTATGGAAGATATCGGTGCTGGAAAGATGGTTAAAGCATATGTTCCTCTTGCTGAGATGTTTGGTTATGCCACAGACCTTCGTAGTAAAACCCAGGGTCGTGGTAACTATTCCATGTTCTTTGAGAAGTATGAACAGGTTCCAAAGAGTGTACAGGAGAAAGTACTTGCAGCAAAAGCAAAATAGATATCCAGGCTGTAAGTGTTTAACCGTAAAATAGTGCTTGAAAAACTCAGCTTTCTTTAATATAATTAAGACTAGCGAGTAAAAATAAAAAATAATTGATTCACCCAATTTTAAGGAGGATTATAATAATGGCTAAAGCTAAATTTCAAAGAACAAAGCCCCACTGTAACATTGGTACCATTGGACACGTTGACCATGGTAAAACCACATTAACAGCTGCTATCACAAAAACTCTTAACGCTAGACTTGGTACAGGATCGGCAGTAGCTTTCGATATGATCGATAAGGCTCCTGAAGAGAGAGAACGTGGTATCACAATTTCTACCTCACACGTTGAATATGAAACAGAGAAGAGACATTACGCTCACGTTGACTGTCCGGGGCATGCTGACTACGTTAAGAACATGATTACCGGTGCTGCTCAGATGGATGGCGCTATCTTAGTTGTTGCTGCAACTGATGGTGTTATGGCTCAGACCAAAGAGCATATCCTTCTGTCCCGTCAGGTTGGTGTACCTTACATCGTTGTTTTCATGAACAAATGTGATATGGTAGACGATCCTGAATTACTTGAATTAGTAGAGATGGAAATCACAGAACAGCTTGAAGAATACGGCTTCAATGATTGCCCTATTATCAAAGGTTCTGCATTAAAAGCTCTGGAAGATCCTAGCAGCGAATGGGGAGATAAGATCCTTGAACTCATGGCAAGTGTAGATGAGTACATTCCTGATCCAGTGCGTGATACTGACAAGCCTTTCCTTATGCCTGTTGAAGACGTATTTACTATTACCGGACGTGGTACTGTTGCAACTGGTAGAGTAGAACGTGGTACACTGAAAATCAATGATGAAATTGAAGTTCTTGGTATCAGAGAAGAGAAGGTAAAATCAGTTGTAACCGGTATCGAAATGTTCCGTAAACAGCTTGATTTTGCTCAGGCTGGTGATAACATCGGTGCTCTTCTTCGTGGTGTTCAGAGAACAGATATCGAAAGAGGCCAGGTTATTGCTAAACCCGGTACTGTTGCCTGTAACAAGAAATTTACAGCTCAGGTATATGTACTGACCAAAGATGAAGGTGGACGTCATACTCCTTTCTTCAACAACTACCGTCCTCAGTTCTATTTCAGAACAACAGACATAACCGGTGTATGTGAATTACCTGCTGGCGTAGAAATGTGTATGCCTGGTGATAACATCGAAATGACCATCGAACTGATCCATCCTATCGCTATGGAGCAGGGTCTTACTTTCGCTATTCGTGAAGGTGGACGTACCGTTGG
>DATERV010000034.1:0-15681 GCA_035271185.1 Lachnospiraceae bacterium
GGTGCAGCTTTATGAAATTAGCTAAAGATGCTCATGCCGTAATTAAAATAAATCGAATTTCTATAGTAGATACAAGAATATTTGAAAATTACCTGGAGTCATTTCGTTTATAAAGAAAAAAGGGGCACAAGTTATTGTATATCAATAAAACAATTGACTTTTAGATATACAAGATGTATTCTGATAATAGATTATGAAACGGAGGTGATGGCGGTTGGCAAGAACTGGACGACCAAGGTTAGAAAATCCGAGGAAAGAAGGCGTTTTTATCCGTCTCACAAAGGATGAGCATACAGAAATAGTTGAGTATGCATCAGAACATAGTCTAACCATAACAGAGACCATAGTAAAAGGATTCCAGGCTTTGAAGAGTCAGAATCCAGTTAATGGAGAATAAGCATTCGTGACCTCTTTCTTATAAAAGAAAGGTGGACCTAATGGCAGTATCCAGAAAAGACAACAAAGGTAGAGTTTTAAGAAAAGGCGAAAGCCAGAGAAGTGACGGAAGGTATATTTATCAGTACACTGATCCAACAGGAAATAGGCGTGTGACATATGCAAATGATTTGTTGGAGCTTCGTGAAAAAGAAAAATTTTTGATAAAAGACCAACTAGATGGATTGGAATCATATTGTTCGGGTAAAACAACATTAAACTATGTATTTGACCGATACATTGCTACAAAATTTGATTTGAAGCAAAATACGAGAACAAATTACAAATATATGTATGACCATTGTGTTAGAGATACCTTTGGCAAGAAAGTCATTACAGATATTAAGTATTCAGATGTAAAATTCTTTTATTATTCTTTAATCAATGAAGGTGGCTTAAAAACGAACACACTAGATACTATTCATACAGTTTTGCATCCAACATTAGAGATGGCGGTAAGAGATGGTATTATCAGAAATAATCCTTCTAATGGAGTTATGTCAGAGATTAAAAAAAATTGTGGTAAGAATAAGGGAATACGTCATGCTTTGACATTAGAACAGCAGCGAGCATTTCTCAGTTATGTTTCTAAAAGCCCAATATATTTCCATTGGTTGCCACTACTGACAGTGTTATTTGGAACCGGATGTCGAATCGGAGAAATTATTGGACTTCGATGGGAAGACGTAGATTACGAGAATCGGTTTATCAGCATAAATCATGCGACAATCTATATGTTTATGGAAGAAACGCATAAGAGCGAATTTCATATATCTACCCCTAAAACAGAAGCGAGAGTTCGACATATTCCAATGCTTGAAGCAGTAGATAAAGCATTTAAGGATGAGTATGAAGCGCAAAAGGAAACTGGATTTAATACTCAGGTAGTTGAAGGAATGAGTGGTTTTATCTTTTGCAGCAGAGAAGGAAAGCTTTTGAACCCAAGTGTAATCAATCGAGCAATAAGAAGAATTTACGAAGCCTACAATGCAGAAGAGATTATTAGTGCAAAGAAGCAACGTAGAAAACCGATAATGATTCCACACTTTTCATGTCATCACATAAGACATACATTTTGTACACGCTTTTGTGAAAATGAAACCAATCTCAAGGTAATCCAGAATATTATGGGTCATGCCAACATTGAGACAACAATGGACATTTATGCAGAAGCAACAGAATTGAAGAAACAGGAAGCAATGAAAGCGTTAGAAAAAAATAGTGATATTTTTTAGGAAAGAGTCCTTGATAGAGGATATCTTTTAAATATATATACTGACATCAAAAAAGGTGTTTTACATCAAATTGACATTAAATTCTTAGACTTTGGTAGACTGTATTATCAGAGAACATGAGGGAGATGTCAAGGAAACAAGGCTTGGTAGACTAATATAGACTACATGATACAAAGCCAAATTATGTTCCCGACGATGAAGAGTCTAAATTAGTGTATGGATTCGGTGAAGACTATGGAAATCCATAGCAGTCCGAATCAGTCCAATCAGGACATAAGGTTACAACAAATCTGTTGGATTATATAGGATTCCAATGGGCTTATATGGATTAAAATAAGAAAATCAGGTGGTCTCTATGGACTGTGTCAAATTGTAGTCAGCCATGGAACAGCCGGTTCAAAAATGATAAAAAGGCACTTATGTTTAGTTGAAAAACTAGATGTAGGTGCCTTTTTTGCGTGTTCTAATGCCACACCTACATTCCATCAAGAAAAGGAGGAGAAGATGCCGGCAAGAAGACCAAAAGGACCAGACCTTGAGAAGTATCTGGAAGGAAAGGCTCACAGGTATGCGAGCTACAAGGAAGGCGCAATCATGTACAGCATGCCCTATTGGACCTTTGTGAATTTCGCAAAGGAAGCAGGGGCGACCTGGGCACTACGTAAAACAGCAATGGTGGATCTGGATAAGCTAGATAAGTATCTGGATGAACACTGTAACCTAACACAAGAAAGAGAGGAACAAGCTATGCCAAGAGTACGTAAAGAAGTTGAGAATATTGAGGAATTAGTAAAGGAACACAAGAAAAAATATGTTAGATATGCAGAGGGAGCAGCTTTGTATTCGTTGGGGCTTCATACCTTCCAGGAAATAGCGAAGGATGCTGGCGCAATCAGAAGAGTAAAAGGCTGCGTACTTGTTAATACGGAAAAGGTTGATGCATTTATTGAATCATTAGAGGAGGAGTATTGATATGTGTAAAGTGATTTCGGTATCAAATCAAAAGGGCGGTGTAGGAAAAACCGTGACCTGTGTGAATCTAGGAATTGGTCTTGCCAGAGAAGGGAAAAGAGTACTTCTGATTGATGCGGATCCTCAGGGTTCTCTTACGATTAGTCTTGGATGTCAGGAGCCGGACAAGCTGGAATATTCCTTGGCAACGGTGATGATGAAGATTATTAATGATGAAGAGTTTGATGCTACGGCAGGAATTATTCATCATGAAGAGGGTGTAGATATTTTGCCAGGCAACATTGAATTATCTGGTTTGGAGATTTCTTTAATTGGAGTCATTAGTAGAGAGACAATTCTAAGGGAATACGTAGAGAGCATCAGAGATCAGTATGATTATATTATTATAGACTGCATGCCATCTCTTGGAATGCTAACTATTAATGCACTTGCTTGTGCAGATTCAGTATTGATACCGGTGCAGGCAGCTTATCTTCCTGTAAAGGGACTTCAACAGCTGATTAAAACAATTGGTAGAGTGAAACGTCAGCTAAATCCGAAGCTTCAATTCGAAGGGATTCTTCTTACTATGGTAGATAATCGCACCAATTATGCGAAGGATATCTGCCAACAGGTGTATGATGCTTACTCTTCCAGCGTAAATGTATTTGCTGTAGAAATACCTATGTCAGTACGTGCAGCTGAAATCAGTGCAGAGGGTAGTAGCATCTATGTTTATGATCCAAAGGGCAAGGCGGCTTTCGCGTACACATCACTAATCAAGGAGGTAATTGACAATGGCAGGTAGACCAGGACAGAAAATCACAATGACTAGCATTGATGAACTATTATGTGTTCCGGATTTAGAAGGAACCATAGATTTAGATATTAGGTCAATCTATCCCTTCGAAAAGCATCCCTTCAAGGTTGTGGATGATGAAAAGATGGATGAACTGGTGGAGAGCATCAAAGCAAATGGTATATTAACGCCGGTTCTTGTAAGACCGGATGATGAAGGAACCTATGAAATGATATCTGGTCATAGAAGACTTCATGCCGCTATCAGAGCAGGGATTCCTAAAATTCCTGCAATTATCAAGGAAATGACTGATGATGACGCAACCATAGCCATGGTAGACGCCAATGTTCAAAGGGAGGAGATATTACCTAGTGAGAAGGCATTTGCTTTTAAGATGAAAATGGATGCAATTAGGCATCAAGGAAAAAGTATAAAAACAACTTCGTCCACTGAGGGGACAAAGTTAAGGTCTGGAGATATAGTAGGGCAAACTGAAGGAATTGCCAAATCTATGGTTCATAGATATATCCGATTAACAGAACTGATTCCCAAGCTATTAGGTATGGTAGATGAAAAACGTCTAGCTTTATCTGTAGGAGTGGAACTATCTTACCTTAACAAGAACATGCAGCAATGGATTTACGAGTATATCCGTGAAAATGGCATGATAAAGCAGGAACAGCTCATGGAGCTCCGTGAGTATCGTGAAGATAACAACATGACGCAGGAGCAGTTAATCGATTTGTTGAATAAGGGAAGGTCAACGGCATCGGCACCACGGAAAAAGATTACTATCTCAGAGCGTAAGCTGAACAAGTATTTTCCAGCCTATTACTCTCAAACGGAGATAGAAAAAGTGATTGTTGGATTGCTGGAGCAATGGAAGCAGGACCAGGAGGCGAAGGAATAAATGGAGTTCAATTATTTTTACAGGCAGGAAGCAAGTCAGTACAGTTTTATACAGATACCAAGAGATTTGGTGACAGGGGAGATTTTCTCTTCCCTGTCCGTATCTGCAAAAATCCTATATGGATTACTATTAGACCGGATGGCAATGTCCTCCAAGAACAAATGGATAGATGAAGAGGGTAAGGTTTATATTCTGTATCAATTATCTGAAATCCAAGAGGACATGAATATCTCAAAACGGAAGGCTGTTAATTGTATTGTGGAGCTTGAACAAATTGGTTTGATATCCAAGAAGCGTATGGGGCTTGGATTACCTAATCAGATTTATGTCAAAAATTTTGCACTGAAAGAGAGACTACACGCATGACCAGAAGTGCAAAATATGCACTTCTGGAATCTACAGGAAGGAGACAAAGCGGGTGGATGGAAAAATAGTATTTGAATATTTCTATGGGCAAGAATCCGATATGCTAAGCTTCTACAGAATTCCTAAGCTCTTATTTACTAATGATTTCTTTGCATCACTGTCTACAGATGCCAAGGTCTTGTATGGGCTTATGCTGGATCGGATGTCGCTATCCCTTAAAAATAAGTGGTTTGATAAGGAAAAACGTGCGTATATCTACTTTTCAGTGGAAGAAACAATGGAAATGCTGCATTGCAAGAAGAATAAAGCGATTGGAATCATCAAGGAATTAGATGCTGAATCAGGGATTGGCTTAATAGAAAAGAAACGCCAAGGCCAGGGTAAACCAACGATTATCTATGTGAAAAGTTTCATGGCAGAGACAAATGATGCAAAAGAAAACGTTCCTGAAGTTGGAAAAATAAACCTCTTGAAGTTGGAAAAACAAACTTCTAGAAGTCCTTTAAATCAACGTCTAGAGGTTGGAAAAACCAACCCTAATTATACTGATATAAATAATACTGATTTTAATGAGCCTAATCCTAATCAAATCATATCTGCAGATGTGGATCAGAGACCAGATGAGTATTCTGCTTATTCAGAAATCATCAAGGAGAATTTGGAGCTAAGGTTTTTGCATGAGCGCTATCCTTATGATGCAGAGATACTAGATGGTATTTTTGATTTAGTGCTAGAAACCGTTCTTTGCAAGGGTGGTTCCATAGTAATTGCAAGCAATGAATATCCTACAGAGCTTGTAAAGTCAAAGTTCTTAAAGCTGAATAGTTCTCATATCGAATATGTGATGGACTGCATGAAGGGCAACACCAGTAAAGTACGCAATATCAAAAAGTATTTGCTAGCAGCTTTATTTAATGCACCTACGACTATTGGAGGGTTCTATCAAGCAGCTGTGAACTTCGATATGCCGCAATTTGCCATGAAATAGTGAGAGAGCAAGGAGGAATTTGCTATGAGCATATTGTTAAAGGTTTTATTATTTATCGTTAAGCTTCCATTTCGAATCATTGCGCTGGCAGCATCGTTTGTGCTTGGTGTGATATCTGTAATGCTTCAGATGGTGATGGGTATGGGAATGACGTTAATTTCGTTGTTCAATATTTTCGTGCTTGTAGGATTCATAGCTACCATCTGGGCGAAGGATTGGCAGGCTGCATTAGGATTAGTGGTGCTATTGGTTATCGAGGGAGTAGTCATTACAATCGGTTCGATAATTACAGCTGCGTTGACAGTGATTAAAGATAATCTGCTTTCCTTTTGTTTAGGGAATAGAATTGTGTAAATCTGCTAAAGATATATCTATCAGTCACATAAGCGGAAGTAAGCATAGACGCATAATCTAACATTCATATTTACAATCTAACAAACAAATGTTATATTAGAACAAAGGTAGGTGATATAGATGGAAGAAATACTAAGATACCTGAAAACTAATATAGATGAAAATTGCAGTATCGCAAAATGGAAGGCAAAGGAATATCTGAATATTCAGCTAGCAGGTAGCTATGACTACTATTTAGTAAATGCTTTTTCGGAAGATTTTTTGCTAATTAAGCCAGTGGATGAAATGACGATTCAAAAAACAAGCATACATGCAAAGCGAATTAAAGATAAAACAGGATATGAAGTGGCGGTATTATTGGAAAATCCATCTTCCTATATAATCAAGAAGATGATTGAGGAACGAAATGCTTTTATCACAGTAGACAAGCAAATGTATCTTCCATTTTTAGCAATACATTTAAAACAAAGCAGGGTAAAAGAGATTGAAGCAGAAGATAGAAAGAAATTTACGGCAGCAACTCAGCAAATTTTCCTTTATATGCTTTATTCGGAGCAGGACAGCTTCGAAGCAGAAGAATTGATGGAGAAACTAAAGGTCTCAAGTATGACAGTAAACCGTGCTATGACTATGTTGAAACAAATTGGTATTGTTTCTCAGGAAGTTGCAGGTAAGACAGGAAGAAAAAAAATATATACACCAATTGAAAGAAAAAGATATTTTCAGGTTGGAAAAGAGTTTTTGATTAATCCTGTACAGAAGAGTTTGTACGTAAAAGCTGCTCCTATAGGAGTAGAAATGTATAAGGCTGGTATGACAGCATTGGGTGAGCAGACGATGCTTGGAGAACCGGATAACCTAATATATGCAGTCTGTGATAAAAAAGTGATATCAGCTGAAGCACTTGTTACGAAGACTCAGGCTGTAATGGAGGGATTACCTGAGATACAGATAATGAAATATGACATTGGAGCACTGACTAAAAATGAATATATTGATCCGATTTCTCTGATTATGAGCTTACCAAAGAAGGATGACAGAACAGAAATCGCAATAGATGAACTAATGGAAGGAATAGTATGGTACGAGGAGTAGATAAATTTAAGGAGTACTTTAAGGAATATACAGGGCAGTACACCTTTATAGGTGGAGCAGCCTGCGATATTATTCTTGGTAATTTGGGAGAAAACTTTCGGGCTACCAAGGATTTGGATATGGTATTAATTCTAGAAGAATTGAGTGAAGATTTTGTAAATGTGTTTATTCAGTTTGTTGAAGATGGTGGCTATGAACATATTGATAAGGGTACCGGCGAAAATCAATTTTTCAGGTTTTCGAAGCCAAAGGATAACGCATTCCCACATATGATCGAGCTGTTTAGCAAGAGACCTGACTATTTGAATTCTTTTGTTACAAGGTTAGGTCCTATACATATTAGCGATGATGCAATAAGTTTATCAGCCATATTATTGGATGATGAGTATTATAAGGTTCTTAAGGAAGGTGTAACTGTTATAGAAGATGTTTCTGTTCTGGACTTAGAGCATATAGTCTTATTCAAAATCAAAGCATGGCTCGATTTGTCTGAGCGAAAAGAAAAAGGGGAAGCTATAGATAGTAAGAACATTAAGAAACATAAGAATGATATCTTCCGCTTATGTGCTAGTATAGAAAACGATAGTCGTATTCAAGTAACTGGTAATGTAAGAAGGGATACAGAGCTGTTTATTTCTAAATCTAAAGAGGAACCAGTTAATTTAGGAGACTTGGGTATTAAGAATGCAACATTCGATGAATTGCTGGGTGTAATCGAAGCATGTTATTTGTGGTAATGACGTGCTAGTGCTAATGATATGGGAGATATTTTGTTGCCTGTCCCATTTTGGTCAGAAACTGTCAGCATTTGTCCTAAAAGTGTCCTATCCGTGGGTATTTTCTTTTAAAATGACCTATGCTATTATTATCATAGACAAGTGAGCGAGATGCAAAAACATCTTTCCCACTTGTTTCTCTTTTGCAAAAGAATATGGATTACAAGATAAGCGTCAGCTTACTGCCTAGTGGTGGTAGCCTGGCGCTTTTTGTGTTGATAATGAGCCAAGTGGACTGATTCGTGCTTGCACGAAAATCAGTCCATTTGGCGAATATCCATCATGGAGCACGTAAGTGCGGAATGATGGATAGCATTATCGTAATCGAGTAGGTGTCAGCCTACTCGATTGTCCAAAATCAGATGACGATCTGAAACCTGTAAATGAAGCATAGAAAAGAGAGGACAACAAATATGGATTATAAAGAATTCAAAGAACAGTTCGTGGAAGCTGTAAAGGACAAATTAGAAGAAATGGATCTAGGCGATGCAAAGGTGGATTTGCAGACAGTCAATAAGCCAAACGAGTCATATGAAGCAATGACAGTTACTCCTGCTGGTGGAAATGTTGGTGTTAACATGAACGTCAATCGTTTTTATGACGCAGTTGAAGACGGGATGCCTTTTGAGGAAGCAGTAAATCGTGCCTCTGAAATGGTTGATAATGGAATTGCTCAGATGCCGGAGGTGGACATTGCATCACTGAAGGACTACGAACAGATGAAGGATAAGCTAGCGATGGAGGTTGTTTCCTCAGAAGCAAACGCAGAGCTGCTTTCTACTGTACCACATCAGAATATGGAAGATATGGCTGTTGTATATCGCTTCGTATTAGGAAAGGATGACAATGGTATGGCTTCTGTTGTAGTTACAAACAGCATGCTAGAGAGCTACGGAGTTACACCGGAACAGCTTCATTTGGATGCCTTGGAAAATGCTCCTGCCATTAAGCCAGTAGTAATTCAGGGGATGACAGAGCTGATGACTGAGATGATGGGCGATGATTTTGCTGCTCTTGGTTTAGCAATGGATCCAGTAGATGAAAAAATGTTTGTAGCAACAGTTCCCGATAAAGTCCAGGGTGCAAGCGTTATTGCTTATCAGGACTTTATGGACCAGGCAGCTGAAAGACTTGGCGGTGACTTCTATATTTTACCCTCAAGTATCCACGAAATTCTCCTAGTCAAAGATGATGGAGAGGCTAATGCACATGATTTAAGAAGCATGGTTATGGAAGTAAATGAGACACAGGTAAGTCCGGAAGAAAAGCTTACTGACAGTGTTTATCATTATGATTCCAAAGACCATGTTTTTGAGTTAGGAGAAGCTTTTGAGGCTCGCCAGAGAGATAAGAAGGCTAGCCTAGATGAGCAGTCCGAGGAGAAGGGTTCCGTATTAAAGGACCTGAAGGACAAAAAGAAAGAGGTGGCTACGGATACTCCTGCTAAGGATGCAGTAGAAAAGGCTACAAAATATAAAGGAGGAGAAGCACTATGAGTTACGAACACAATGTAAAAGCATTCAGAGGAGGTCAGAACCTAACGGCGATGGTCTCTATTGCTGCTCCCCAGACGCCAACGCCAAGTAATTGTAAAACACCTTGCTGCTATGGCTATGGAAGATGCTTCTGCTTTCCATGTATGGCAAAAATTCTGAGCGAAAAGAAAGGTAAATAAGAGGATGGGAAACGACTACTTTTATGAGGAGCAGTCGGATCAATTCACATTTTATCGAGTTCCTAAGGTGCTTGTAGCTGAGAAAAGATATAGCAGTATGCCTTCTGATGCAAAGCTTTTATATGGTCTTTTGCTTGATCGAATGTCACTGTCTGCAAAGAACAGCTGGCTTGATGGTCAGGGAAGAATCTTTATCTATTACAAGATAGAGAGTATTGAAAGGGACATGGTATGCAGGGCGCAGAAGGCAGTAAAGCTGCTTAAAATCTTGGAGGAATACGACTTAATTGAGCGTACAAAGCAGGGACAAGGGAAGCCAACGAAAATCTATGTGAAGAATTTTATCAGACTGCGAAAATCATTATTCAAGGATGATGAAAATCAAAATTCTGGAATAGTGAATATCAAAAGTCAGGATTTTCGAAAATCATCATGTAGTAATACTGAGTTAATTAATACTGAGATTAGTGATACTAATCTATTCTTATCTGCGGATGCAGATTGGGAGGAGAGAGAATCCTATTCAGAATATTTCAAGGAACAATTAGGAATAGAAGCCTTAAAACAGGGATCCCCTTTTGATAGGGAAATTATTGATGGCATATTGGAGCTAATTTTGGATGTTGTATGTTCTAAGAAAAAGACTATACGCATGGCTGGAGAAGATAAATCCATCAATATTGTGAAAAGCCGGTTTATGAAATTGGATTCAAGTCATATTGAATATGTCATAAGCAGCATGAAGGAAAATACAACGAAGGTGTGTAATATCAGGCAATATCTATTAGCCGCTTTGTATAATGCACCTGTCACAATAGGAAGCTACTATCAGGCATTAGTAAATAATGATATGGCTACCGGAAAAATTTAGGAGGACTTAAATGGAGAAGATCGAAATATATATCCAGATTGATACTGGAACAGAAGGGATTACTGTAATCCCGGAGAAGAGAATTACTGGTAAGGAAATGGCAATTTATATCGATGGTGCAGGTGAGGTTAACCTTGTTGATCAGGAACAAGCACTAGCAATCATTGATACTTTTGGAGTAAATAGTAAATCAGACATGATGGGATCATCTGATTATATCGTGGTATACGATGCCATGAAGGAGATTCATACAGCGGATGCTACTCTTATTATGGGTGAATGCTTAATCATGAAGAATTACTATGGCTTAAAATGCATGAATGAAGATGAGATTGAACAGGCGATAATGGAATTCCGTTGTCGATTGTCAGCAGTGCAGGTGGGTCCATTTTGCGTTAGCTGCTATGTAATAGGATAGGAGGGTGCGCAGATGAATAGACCTTGGGCTTACGTGTCAGCTGCCTGGAATGCAGACTACGTAAAAGCAAAAAGAACAGCTAAAAAATACTGTAGAGTATTGTACCTTCAGGGGTATTCCCCTATCTGTCCGCTCTTATTCCAAAGAGAGTTTGTAAATGACCAGGTGGCAGAAGAACACAAGGATCGACTTGATATGGCGGAAGAATATCTTCGCAGATCCAGAATATTAGTTGTGTGTGGAGCCCAGGTAGATGAAACTGTGCAGAATGACATTGCAATAGCAGCGCATTTTCGAATTCCAGCAACAACCCTTGATGGAATCCTGAATGTGGAAGGAAAAGAAGCATGATAGAAGTAAGACAAATCTTGTAGGAAGGGAGGAAGACGGATGCAAGAGGAAGTCAGTAAGAAAACAGTAAATCTGGCTCTTACAACAACGAAGCTATCGGCAAGGGTTCTGGTAAAGGGACTGGCACTTTATATGAGGCATCGTAAGGAAGTAAAGGCTAAAAAGGCTGTAACAAAGCCTGTAGGGAAGCAATCAGTGAAAGAATTGATTGGACAGAATCAAGGCGTATCCAGTATGCCTATTGCAGAGACTGGCCTTGGAGATTTTCAAAGGATTGCGAAGAAGTACGGTGTGGATTTTGCAGTTGTGAAGGATAAGTCACAGAATCCACCTGTTTATACTGTGTTCTTTAAGGCAAGAGATGCAGATGCCATAACACAGGTAGTAAAGGATTATTCTGCAAAACAGCTAAAGCGAAAGCAGCATGCGAAGCCAAGTGTATTGCAGACATTGAAGAAATTCAAAGAAATAATTGCTGGTCTTCCTAAGAAAGCACAGGAAAAAAGGAAGGAGCAGGAACGATGAACACGAAGAAAGTGAAGAAAAAGATAATCCTGAATATTCCCTATTTCCTGATTGGGCTTATTGCCACAAACTTAGGAGAAGCATGGAGAATAGCAGGCGGGGCAAACGTATCAGAGAAGGTGCAGAGTTTAGTATTTGGAGGATTTGCGGATGCATTTAAGAATCCAATGCCAAGCCTTGTGCCTTTTGATTTACTAGTAGGAATAGGTGTTGGTGCAGCGATGCGACTTGCTGTTTACCTGAAAGGGAAAAATGCAAAAAAGTATCGCCATAATGAAGAATATGGTTCTGCCAGGTGGGGGACACATGCAGATATAGAGCCCTTTGAGGATGCTACCTTTGCAAATAATGTTATTCTATCCCAAACGGAGCGAATTACCATGAACAGCAGACCAAAGCTTCCAAAGAACGCAAGAAATAAGAATGTGCTTGTTGTCGGAGGTTCTGGTTCCGGTAAAACAAGGTTCTTTATTAAGCCAAATATATTACAGATGCACAGCTCCTATGTAGTAACGGATCCCAAAATGGGACTAGTCAGCGAAGTTGGCTCAGCCCTTGTAAAGAATGGATATCGCATGAAAATTTTCAATACTATCAATTTTAAGAAGTCAATGCGATACAATCCCTTTGCTTATATTCATGCAGAAAAAGACATCTTAAAGCTGGTAACAACGCTGATTGTTAATACAAAGGGTGAGGGTAAAGGCGGAGACGAATTCTGGGAAAGTGCGACTTGTTCGTAGGCGGTAAGAAGTCTACGCACAAGCAACAGTTCTTGTTGTTTGTGAACTGGTAATTCGATAAGTGGAATGATAGGGTAACGCCTTGAAACGCTTACACTTGATGGGCATGCATCTTCTGTAAAGGAATTTGTGTGAAGCCCCATGACAAAGGCTGAGAGTAACCGTAATAGCTTGCCAAAAGCTATCGAAAGCGGTCCAGAGGTGGATTGTGTTGCCTATAGGTCGAGTGTCTACAAAATATCTATGGTTAGAATGAGTGTCATGGCAGACACTCTGACGAACTTGCGAATGTACGGGTCTATAAGAAGACTGTGTAGAAATGTACAGGTGCGTTAAAGCGCAGTTAGTGTGGTTTAGTAGAAATTTTCCCTACGAACGACCATCTTGTGTTACAGGCACAAGCAAGCTAACAGGCTCATAGCAAGAACCTAAGGGTATATATGTACAGATAGAATTATCGGAACAAGGAAAGGTACTGGGTTCTATACAGAATAATCTGACGAAGAACAATAAGCAGATGAACCAGTGCTGAAAAGTAGTGTTCGAACCAATGAAGCTTTTGTAATGAAAGCAGAGGAATGGGCACAAGTCGTTGGTCTAAATGAGCATTATTCAATCGCCATAAGGATTCGAATAAGACCAAAAGGGTCACTTTCAAAAGTAAAGGAGGTGATGCCTTATGCCAAAGGGAAAGAAAAACCTAAGTGTAGACAGCTTGCGTCATGCCGAATACTACGACATGCAATCTAAATTTGACAACCTATACCAAAGGAGCAAAGAGGGCGATGATTTTACAGACCTTATGCAACATATTTTGGGTAAAGATAACATTCTGTTAGCCTATAGGAATATCAAGTCAAACACAGGCAGTTACACAGCTGGAACAGACAATCTGACAATGTATGACATTGGGTGCTTGCCACCTGATGAAGTTGTAAACAGGGTCAGATATTATGTCACAGGTAGCCAACATGGTTATCGTCCAAAACCTGTAAGAAGAAAAGAAATTGAGAAACCCAACGGAGGAATAAGACCATTGGGAATTCCATGCATATGGGATAGATTGATACAGCAATGTATTAAGCAGATACTAGAGCCAATCTGTGAAGCAAAATTTAGCAATAACAGCTACGGATTCAGACCAAACAGGTCAGTAGAACATGCAATATCAAAAACCTACTCATTATTACAAAGGTCACATTTACATTATGTACTCGAATTTGATATCAAAGGATTTTTTGATAATGTAAATCACAGTAAATTGATAAAGCAGTTATGGGCATTAGGTATCAAGGACAAGCAACTTATTTATGTAATAAAGCGAATACTGAAAGCACCAATCCGAATGCCAGATGGCAGTACGATTATTCCAGACAAGGGAACACCACAGGGTGGAATTATTTCTCCATTATTAGCAAATGTGGTGCTAAATGAATTAGACCATTGGGTTGAAAGCCAATGGCAAAATAGTCCGATTGTTATGGAACACGGCACAGAACGTATAATTAGGAATTCATTAGTTTTCGATAGAAGTCATGGTTACACAGTGATGAGAAGAACCAATCTAAAAGAAATGTATATTGTGAGGTATGCTGATGAATTTCGAATATTCTGTAGAAATAGGGAAGACGCTGAAAAGACAATGGTTGCTGTTACGGATTGGATTACAACAAGGTTAAAACTTGAAGTATCTCCAGAAAAAACAAGAATCGTAAACGTCCGCAAAAGATATTCAGAATTTCTAGGATTCAAAATAAAGGTAAGGACAAAAGGGGAAAAGTATGTAGTAAATTCCCATATATGTGACAAAAAGCAGATGGTAGTAAGAGAAAAACTTGTAGAACAAGCAAAACGAATTGCAAGACCACGCCAAGGATACACTCAATTAGCAGAAATAACGTTATTCGGAGAAATGGTTCTTGGAATACAGAATTATTACAAAATAGCTACATGTATAAGCCTTGATTGCAGAGATATTCATAGAGCAGTCATGACCGTATTAACCAACAGATTAAGCACAGAAAAAGGCTGTCGTCTGAAACGGTGGGGTGGAACAATGACAGAAAGCGAAAAGGAACGATTCGGAAATTCAAAAATGATACGGTATGTATCTGGAATTGAAAGACCAATTTACCCTATTGCATATGTCAAATACAAAACGGCTATAGGAATCAGTGCCTCGGTTAGTTGTTATACGACAGAGGGAAGAAAGAAGCTACATGAGGACTTAAATATCAATAAATCTATACTGGCTAATTTATATCAACAGTCAACAAATGAGCATAGTCTTGAATACTTAGACAGCAGACAATCATTGTTTGCTGGACAAAAAGGCAAGTGTGGGATTAGCGGTATTGAGTTTTCTAATGTGGAAGAAATCGGTTGTTGTTTGAAAGTTTCTGCCTCTAATGGTGGAAAAGAACAATACAAAAACATGGCTCTTGTAATGAAGAAGTATCTTCCGCTTTTGCAATTTAATGATATGCAAGTGATACAGGATTATCTGAAAACCATCAAACCAGAAAAGAAACAGCTAGTCAAAATCAATAAGTTAAGAGAAATCAATGATTTGACTGCTATAGGTTAATATTTTCAATTGGAGATTGATTAAATGCGAATGAAAACCACCGATGGAACGCCGGATGCGGTGAAAATCGCATGTCCGGTGTGGAATGGGGGAAAAGACGGAGATAACTTCAAAGTCTTACCTATCATTATAAGCAGAGAAGCTGCTGTATTCGGCTTTGATTGGTTATATTCATTATGAGGCTCCAGAGGAGGAACAGAATTTCACTACCCTCTTGGAAATGATCAACGCAATGGAGGTCCGTGAGGATGATGAGGAGTTTAAAAATCCGGTGGATCTCATGTTTGAGGAATTGGCAGAAAGAGAGCCAGATCACTTTGCAGTGAGGCAATATGCCAAATATAAATTGGCAGCCGGAAAAACAGCTAAAAGTATATTGGTGTCCTGTGGTGCTCGTCTTGCACCCTTTGACATTAAGGAGCTTCGAGAGATTACAGCTTATGATGAATTGGAGTTAGATACGATTGGAGATAAAAAGACTGCCTTGTTTCTGATTATGTCAGATACAGATGGAACCTTTAATTTCCTGATATCTATGATTTATACCCAGCTCTTTAATCTTCTGTGTGAAAAAGCAGACGATGTGTATGGGGGAAGATTAC
>DATERV010000035.1:0-3404 GCA_035271185.1 Lachnospiraceae bacterium
TATGTTCTCTTATGGGTATTAAGTTAATTGATCATGTCATTGTAGGTGCGAAGGATAAATACTATTCGTTTCAGGAAAAAGGAACGATTCCATTCGCTAAAATGCAGTTTACAGATGACATCGACAAAATAGAATTGGAGGGAATGAAAGTGGCTGAATCAGCAACTATGACAAAACCAGATAAAACGGAAAGTAAGAGAGAAGTGAGCTTTACGGTTGCAGAATGTGGAGAGTTCCATGATCTCGGAGAAATCCATGAGAATGTAGCAACGCTGAAGGAAGCAATTGAATTATTTAATCAGATTCCACCAGATCGAATGAATGGAATTCCAACAATTGCAGTAAGAGTAACTGATTCCGAGAGACCAGAATTATTTACAGAAATAGATATTATGACAGGAAAAAGAATCGATGTAGATATTCTTGGATATGTACCAGACATTGGAGAAAATGGACAGGCACAATTTGCTATTGCAGAAATGATTCATCAGTTCCCGGAGAAAGAGATTATAGGTAAGGTGCCAGAGACCATTGAGAAAAAATTACAGATAATCGAATCCAGGGAAAAACAGTCAGAGCAGCTAAAAGATGTCATGACGCAGTTAGAGCAAGGAGTACAGGGGATATTTAACAGCGAGGATTATAAAAGATTCTTAGATGTTATGGCAAAGCTTCCAACGTATTCCCTTAACAATATGCTCTTAATCGCTATTCAAACAGAAGGTAAAGCTTCGATGTGCCAGAGTTTCACAGGTTGGAAATCTATGGGGCGATATGTCAAAAAAGGAGAGAAGGGGATTAAAATCTTAGCTCCATATCCATATACTATTCAGCGTGAGCAGAATAAGTTGGATAAAGCAACAGGCCAGCCGATTGTAGATCACGATGGAGAACCGGTAAAGGAAACGGTAGATATTACTATGAAAGCCTTTAGGGTGGTGCGTACCTTCGATATTTCACAGACAGATGGAAAAGAGATTCCAAGTATTGGCGTGGATGAACTAGTCGGCAATATAGAAGGATATTGCACTTTGATGGAAGCTATAAAAACGGTATGTCCTGTTCCTATTTATTTTGAAGATATCGATAGCGGAGCCAAGGGCTTTTATCATCAGACAGAAAAAAGAATTGCAATTCAGGATGGCATGAGTGAAGTGCAGACTGTAAAAACAGCGATTCATGAAATGGCGCATCAGAAGCTCCATGCAAAAGAGGATATCAACATCCTTGATGTAACCCAGAGCAGAAATAGTAAGGAAGTAGAAGCAGAAAGTGTAGCTTATGCATTACAATCAATCTTGTTGCCGCCAACTTCTCACCTCATTCCTACACTTACATAATTTCTGATAACCGGTCTAATACACATCCCATCAGTTGTAAGATTTCCCCTTGACTCTTTTTCAATTCCATAACATCCTCATAATAAATGCTCCCTGTCTCATTTGCTTTTTTAACATATTGATTCAGATTGTTACTATTGATTTTAAGAAGCCTAAGGATTTCTTTTACATCTGTCATGTCCATCTGAATGATATAACCATTTAATGCAATTTTTCTAACATAGGCACTTAGATTTCTCATACCTGTCAACTTCATTCGTTGAATGATCTGCTCCTTATCCTCTTGCGTCAGATGAACATGAAGTCTGTGATCCATGTAGTCCATATCAACACAACTCCCTGTCCGGACACAATAATTTTGGTTTACGTTCCTTTTCTTCCAATGGAACTTTCAATTTATCAAGCACAGAAGTCTTCGCTTCTTTTTCTGCAATAGTCTCTTCATGAAGATTATTAATGATACCATCCAACTGATTATCATTCTGTTCAATCATATCCTCAAGACTTCTAAGTGGATTTGCACTTGAATTAAATCCAGGCAGCTCCTTGAATCCAAATGAATCCACAAAGAAGTATTTCACGTCCTCCTGTCTTTTAAGAGCAATTACATCACTAACAGAAAGGCTATGTCCTCTGAAACCCTCGGGTTTGTCCGTATTGAATTTCACATATAAGTTTTCACAAATAATAGATGAATCCGTTACCTGAGTTGTAATTGGCCCTGCATATATGGTGTTGTAGAAATTAATTTCCGGTAACTGCCTCTGTCTTTCAAACACATCGTATGACATAAAGCGAAGATTATTCACTTCATCCATTCTTTTCATTTGCAGTATTGCATATCCATCACCTGCTGAATCTAAAAATGTCTCCAGGATTTCTCCTGAGGCACCACCATTTACTTCATCCCATTTGATATTTTTATTTCCCATATTCTTACCGTTCCTTTCCTTTGCTTCTATTTTCGAATTCCAGATTGAATTGTATTCTTGCATTATCATCCACGGACATTACCACTGTTGTATCATAGGTCTTTCCTGTTTTTACTGACTTGCATTTTTTCAATTTCACTTTTCCATCTTTTAACAGCGACTGTGCGACCGCCTTATTCATCTTCTTTCCAAGAGAATCGAAGAAATGATTATCCTTCCATAATGCAAACTTGCATTCTCTTTGCTCACAGAAAAATCCTTTTGATTTATCAATCACACTTGCACCACAACAAGGGCACACTCCCACAGGTTCATATTCGGAATGCATCAATACATCTGCATCCTCAATTACTTTATAAGTTTTTACCAGATTAGAAATCATCTCTTCAATCTCATCCATGAATTTTGTTGCTGTATAATTCTGGTGTTCTATCTCGATTAGCTTTTCTTCCCAATCAGCTGTCATGGATGGTGACTGAATCTGTTCCGGCATTACCGTAATCAGGGCTACCCCCTTAGGAGTCGGAATCAGATACTTTGTTTTCTTATCTCCTTTTCTTTCCACGAAGCCAATTCTCACAAGTTTCTCGATAGTACCTGCTCTGGTTGCTGGTGTTCCGATTCCTTTATGTTCTGCCTCATCCGGCATCTCATCTGCGCTTGCATGCTCCATTGCGCTAAGAAGAGTATCCTCTGTAAAATGTTTCTTAGGAGAAGTCTTTCCTTCCTTCAATTCTGGTTTTTGTACTGGAAATGTTTTTCCCTGATCAAAGACTCCCTGTAAAATAAAGTCTTTATTACGTTCCATCTCATCTCCATCCGAAGCTGATGATTCTGTTTTTAAACCAATCACCCAGCTCTCGATTTCTTTCCAGCCCATATCAGAAATAACCTTGGCTTTTGCTTTAAAGATATGGTCAGCACATATAAATTCTAATTCTGTTTCCTGGCTGATACATGGATTTCCAATGCCTGCTAATAATCTAGCTGTAATCAGTTTCAAGATTTTCTGTTCTCCAGAAGGAAGTTCTCCGTAATTAACCTCTGCAACATTCACGGTTGGAATAATTGCATGGTGGTCACTTACCTTTTTACTATTGATGACCTGATTGCTGTTCATGACCAGATTCTT
>DATERV010000036.1:0-56544 GCA_035271185.1 Lachnospiraceae bacterium
ATAGGCATAAAAATGGCAATCTGTGGTTCCTTACCCATTACTTTCTGTAGATTTCTGCCCATTAAAATATTAAAAGTCTGGTCTGTTCCTCCAAGTTCTACATCTGCATCAATTGCTACAGAATCGTATGCCTGCATCAAAGGATAGAAAAACTCATGGAGTCCGATAGGAGTATTCTCTGTAAACCTCTTTTTAAAATCGTCCCGCTCCAACATCCTTGCTACTGTCATGGTAGAAGCTAAACGAAGTACATCCTCTAAGCTCAACAATTCCAGCCACTCCCCATTAAAGAACACTTCTGTTTTCTCCCTGTCTAATATTTTGAAAATCTGTTCCTGGTAGGTCATAGCATTTTCCATTACCTGTTTGTCGCTCAATGCTTTCCTACCCTTGCTTTTTCCGGTAGGATCCCCAATTCGTCCCGTAAAATCTCCAATAATGATTACGATTTGATGTCCCAGATCCTGCAGTTGCTTCAATTTTCGCAGGACAACTGCATGCCCTAAGTGAATATCCGGTGCGCTGGGATCCAGCCCTAGCTTAATGTTAAGCGGCTTCTGTTCTCTGATAGAACGTTCTATTTTGTCCTTTAGTTCTTCTTCTCCTACCACCTCTGCGGCTCCCTTTAAGAATATGCGCATCTGGAAATTCACCACTTGTTCCAGATTTTGCTCACTTTTTGTTACTGTTTCATTGGCTGTCATTTTCATTTCCTCCTGATCAATTATTTTGATTTCGCTTCCGGTGTGATTAAGACAACCAACGAATACCAATAGTGGCATCTTCCTATTTCATAAAAAGAAATAAAAAAACTCCCGTCCTATCAAAAGGACGAGAGTATGTCTCGTGTTACCACCTAATGTTTATAGACAGTTCACACTGCCCACCTTTCAAGTACAGCCATAGCGATACTCTAGCACGATAACGTGTGCGGGATCCGTCGCAGCCTACTCCTTACGTTTGGGTGCGAAGCTCAAAGATGTATTCATGCAAAACTTCCCATGCGCCTCTCATCAACCGGCTACTTTCTGTATATTTCATCCTGCATTACTTATTCTTATCATTGCTTTTCTTAATCAATACACTTGAATATGAAATTACTGTTATTATAGAAAGGTGTTTTAAAAAAGTCAAGAAGAAAATGTCTGATGTTTATATCCTTTCATTATTTCTTTATATGACTTCCTTGTCAAAACAGTATTTTCCTCTTTTACAGCATACCGAGTGAGCTGACTGATGTGTCACGCCTAATAATTGATCCATTTCCGCTACAGCTGAGGAAAAACCAAGCTTTTCAAAATGTACAATCACATAGCTAACATTTTTAATTTTACCGTTTAAATCACGACATAGCTGTCTGATTGGCCCAGCAATACGGAAAACCCAGATTGGCGTACATATGACAACCTTGTCATATGTTTCCGGATTTACCTCTAATGGCTCAATATTCATGGGCCACCCATGCATGCCAAATCTGCCGCACCACAAAAATCCTAAGGTTCCCTCAGTCCTTTCAGAAGCTTTCACTTCACAGATTGCTGCTTTTTCTTTATTAGCAATTTCATATGCTCTTCTACGAACATATCCCATTCTGGAGAAATACAAAACCAGAGTTTTGCTGGAGGAATTGATATCCGAATATTCCATTTCATCAAAGTGGAAATGCTCCTGCTTGAAAAAGGTCAGGCAGGCAAAGCCTGTAATAGCCTGTGCTAAGCCAAAGAGAAAGTAAGAGGTACTTAAAAAGTTCATAGGGAAGATAATAAACTGAATGCAGATCCAAAGCATCAGAGTAATCCCAAACAACATACCCAGAAAGCACCCTGTCTTTTTATTTTTTACTAAAAAATATGCTGCTGTCAAATTCGAAATTCCATTGACAATCAGTAACGCAAACCCTGGAAAAAGAAAATTTTGAAATAAATATTTTGAAAACGGAAGTACCTGAAAATAAGGTATCATATCCTGCATATGAAGAATTGACCCATCAGGCTTTATCAGCATACAGGTTCCACCCCAAACTGCACCAAGTCCTATGAACAGGCACCAGAATAGCAGCCAGTTTCTAGCTTTTTGATATCTGGTTCTTTTTTTCTTACATGTGTTTTCATTTTTGCTCATTTTTACTCCCATCTGTGTGCATTAGCACGTGCTATGCTACATAAATTATGGTAAATTATACCATATTCCTGCCTATTGGAAAAGAACATATTATGAAACACTACCATATCTGTCTTCTACTTATTTCCGCAATAAACATGAGTTACCAGACCTGCAATCTACTTGCAGACTTTGTCTTCTCCTTCTCAGATATACCCCAACCACAAACATAATGAGCAGGCTTATGAGTCCCTGTGTGGGATCCAGAATAAAGGATGACTCTTGATTCAGTTTCATGAATGCACTCGTCACAAACAGCATGGTTGGCACTCCATCTTCAACGGCATGCATCAGTACACAGGGCCATACGGAATGAGTCAGCCTGTACAATTCACCAAATAGGAAGGACCAAATCACCAATATGACGCATCCCCACACGAGCAGTGTGATTCGTTGTGACATAGTTACATAGTCATCTGGTAGGAAAACCATATAATAGGCACCATGCCATAGATTCCAGGTAAGACCGGTAACCAGATAAATCTGCCAGTCCTTAAAGTGGAAGGACACAAGCTTTTGTGTCAGATACCCACGCCAGGAGAATTCCTCTGCAATATTCCTTATGAAGTTTGCTCCCACACAAGCAAGCATCAATGGGAAAAAATCCTGCCAGGAAAAAGAGTTTACCTCAATCTGCCCGGTCAATAAGGCAATTGCTACGGTAATAGCTGTAATTGCCGGATAGAGTATGATAGAAACTGCATACCATTTACCGTTTCCTTTGAAATTCGGTTTCAATCCTCCATGCTTCCAATCCTTTTCCATGGTTCTAAAAACGATTGACAGAATCAGTGGTGTTACAAGAAATAGCAAACTGCCAAGGGATTCCACCCCCTGCTCCTGTTTCAGAAGCTTATTCACTAATACACCGATCCAGCCAATCACTAGACTAACGAAAACAAAAATAATCAAATGTACTCTTTCTTTCTTTTCCTTGTTCATCTTACACTCCTACTTTCTAATGATATCCAATACCCAGTCTGCTTGTGGCATCACATTTTCAGGAGCATCTGCTTTTCCCTGGGCAATCCCCTGTACTGCACACCAAAATGCCATAGACAAAGCTTGCACATCTCCTTCTCTGACTTGACCTGCTTCTTGTGCTTTTTTTATCAGTGGAATCGTCTGTGATACAATATTCTGTTCTGATAATCTTTGATTCACTTTTTCCGATATTTCATTAGAGCGGTTTGCCTGATCCATAAAAATAAACATCTTACAAAAATATGGATTATGCTCAATTGCCATAAAGATCTGTTCAATCGCTGCTTTTAATATAGTAAAAGAATCACAATCCTCTTCGGGAGTCCAATTTCCCATCTCATTACAGCCAATTTCAATAAGAGCTTCATATAATGCTAATTTGCTATCAAAATAGTGAAACATCAACCCAGAACTGATACCTGCAATTTTCGCAATCTCTCTGGTGGATGTACCATAGTAGCCTTTTGTTATAAACTCGTCTAACGCAATCGCTAAAATTTGCTGGTAACGCTTCTCCTTTTGGTTTTCTCTTAATGACATAAATCCTCCCATATAATTTTTCTAATGAATACTATCTATACACGAATTAAGCACATGCTCAATGAGCATGTGCTTAATGTACTATGTTTTAATTCAATTGTCAATATTTTATTTAACCCTACCCTATTTTGAATCAGCTATTGATTAGTGCCTCTATTCTATCCATTGTGGGAGGATAGAGGGGAATAGGATATTCCATACAGGCACTGGATGCACAGGCACAGGCAAACTGTACTGCTTTGTCATCATCCATATTTTTGCTAACCGCATAAACACACCCAGCTTTAAAGGTATCTCCAGCCCCTAAGGTACTCTTTACTTTTACCCGATAAGCTTTCCTGCTTTTTACCGGACCATCTTTTCTACCATACAGAAGATCTCCACCACCTCCAGTAAACACAAGCAACCCATCCATACCTTGTATGTACTGTGTAAATACTTCTTCCCTGGTTTCACCGGCATAATTTTCACCTAGATATTCACCTGAAATTGCAGCTATAGCGGCATGTTGGCACAGGTATGAATCCGGCGGGCAGTCAATCGTAACATATGGGATTCCATGTTTCACACAGATTTCAGCTGCAATCCGGGATTCCTCTCCAAAGAAAGGATCTATGCCAACAGCAGAAGCACCTACCATATCTTTCTCCTGGGGAACATTCCATCTGTCCTTTGTCTGTCTGTAATAGTCTTCAAATCTACCGAATATTGTTCTGTCTGCACCGCTGATGATGACAAAGTCTTCCAGTCCATCCTCTTCCGGTTTATATGTGAGAAGGCTGGTATCAACTCCCCTCTTTTCATAGAAGTCCTGAATTGGTCCGTATGTATTCTTACCCATATAATTTCCATCCAAAACGACCTGGCATCCTAAGCTGGCTAGTACTGTTCCACAGGTTCCGGTCTCTCCACCGGGCAGTAGATAAGTTTTTTCCGCTTCATGATATTCATTGCTTCGAATCACCTGATCCTTAAGCAAAAGGCTCTTAGTCAACAAGATCATGCCATACAAATAAATTTTGTTGTTCTCCATTCCTCTTTTCTCCTCTCATAAAACGATAGTTTATATAGACCACAGTTACCCTGCAGTACTTATTTTAGATTCTCCTCATAGACCCGTAATACATTTTGAGTAAATATTTTATCCAGCTGGCTTTCCGTATAGCCATTGCTTTTTAATGCATCCCATAACTTATCCATAGTATCAGCACCCGTTAGCTGGGCATGAGTATCAATTCCATCAAAATCACTTCCTAAGCCGATGCATTCGATTCCACCTACCGCTGTTATGTGTTTAGCGTGGTTCACCACTGCTGCAACAGTACCTGGATTTTCCACCCCTACCGGAAACTGTACTAAGAAATCTGTACAGAAGTTGAGTCCCATAACTCCACCTCTGTCAGCCAGCTTTCTAATCATGTCATCACTGAGATTTCGTACGCAGGGGCATACTTCTCTGGCATTACTGTGGCTAGCGACGAATGACTTCCGAGAATATTTCAGTACATCATAAAATCCTGCATCGGACATATGAGAAACATCAACAATCATACCTAAGGCTTCCATCTCCTGAACAAACTCAATTCCTTTTTCTGTTAGCCCATCCTTTGTATTGGGAGTATTCAGATAATTCAGAGTAACCATATTCAAAACCGACTGGTTTCCGCCTTTTCTTGCTATATCTATTTTCTCTCGCTTTTTCTTATCCAGGTTAGGATAGCATAATTCATTGGCATAATTCCAGCTAAGTGTCATCATGCGAACACCTTGCTTATACAAAATTCTGAGTTTCTCTATATCGCCACCACAGACACCACCTTCTTCTACTGTGACCATAGCTGACATCTTATTCTGTAATCGATTTTTAGCAATGTCACCATAGGATAACACTGGCGCAATCACATCCTTATTTTCCATAATCTCCTGGGTGTAGAGACTGAAAAGCTCCTGTACCTCCTGCCATGGATCCGTACATGTCTTCAGTTCAACAAACAAAGCAAAATTCTGCAGCAAATAATCGCCTTTTTTCATTTTTTCCAGACTGATATGGCTGCTATTTTCTCTTAATGATGTAATTTCACCTGCTCTATTTTTTTTCAACAATGTGGAAATGGTGTCGCAATGCATATCTACAACTTTCATTCTATCTTCCCTTAATCCTCATTTACTTATTTTAATACTGTAAAGCAATTATCTATATTATATGACCTTTTACATTTTCTGCCAATAGTAATTAAGGACAGCATATTAAATAATGCAAAATTTGACAATGTGCTCCACCAAATACTGTTTCCAGAGAGAGATATAGGATGCTTTCAGGTGTACACCATCAAAGGAATAGGCGGCATCCAGGTCACCATTGCTATCACAGACACTGGCGTTTACATCCAGATAAAATACTTTTTTCTGATCAGCTAGCTTTTCAATTTCTGCATTTCTGGCATCAATACCTTCATTATTAATATAATCCCCCTGGGCAGACCGTTCACTGCTTACCTTCATAATGGACTCCAGATAAATAATAGCATCAGGCTGCAATTCCTGTAACCGGGATACTACTTCTTCATATTTCTGAACAAAACTATCCACATCACCTGTACCCATTTCATTAATACCAAGCATAAGATAAATCTTGCCAAATGTAATCTTTGTAAGTGCCTCTTCTATTGTCATCTTCTGCATGCTTCCATCCACAGAAACAATAGGCGAACTAAATATTTTATACACGGAAAGCCCTGTGGCGCAATAAAATGTGGCATTAGACAAACCTGCATATTCCTGCAGACCTACCGTTCTGGAATCACCTATAAACACAGCGTCATCGAAGTAATCTTCGTCTGCTGTGACAAACTTCCAGGTTACAGATTCAGCATCTTTATTCTCATCCAGTTGCATTACAGCTTCCATCTCCTGAACATTCTGATTTTCCTCATGGTCAACGGACAAGTCGTCCCCTCCGCTCACTCCACCTTGTAATTCTGCTAAGGGTCGGTTTTCATTCACTCCAATTGCTTCCCCATAGTAATTCAGAAAACGCCTTTCAAAGGAGTGGCAGAAATGCAGAATTTCACCACGATAAAAATAGCAAAACCCTGTAAGTACAAGTAGTATCAGGAACCTCATATATCTAAACTCATCTTGACTAATTAATTTTTTCATCATCACACCACATTTTCTAAAATCTTGAATACATAAAAGGATTATTACCTTCTTTCACGATATGCCAGATACATAACCAGAACAGTATGGCCAGAATCAGCATCCCAGGAATGGTGTCCTTAAATCTTTCCAGCATTTTTTTGAGCAGAGGGGTACTAAACAGGATTCCTGCTAAAAGCAAGCCTCCATAACTACCAAGATAACGAAAAACATCCTGGGTATTCACATTGACTCCCTGTATTACCCCAAATAGACGCCCAAAATAGATACCCAACTGGCCTAAATCAGTTATAGCAAAGAAAATCCAGGTTAAAGGTATAAAAAAACACAAATAAATACGGGGTAGAACCTTCATTTGTAACATTCGATTATTAGGATCTAGTAATCGCTCCATAGTAATCAAAAACCAGAGAGACAGTCCCCATAGTAAAAAATGAATGCTACCTCCATGCCAGAAGGAGGTGAGGACCCACACGATAAAAAGGTTGAATATAGTATACAGAATACCCTTACGATTACCTCCCATTGGAATATAGACATATTTTTTGAACCATCTTCCCAGAGATATATGCCATCTATGGTAAAAGTCACGTACACTTTTTGCCATATAGGGAAGGTCAAAATTTTGCGGCAATTGGAAACCAAGCATCTTCCCAAGTCCCACTGCCATAAGTGAATAGCCGTAGAAATCAAAATAAATTTGTAAAGAATAGGATATTGCACCTAACCACGCTAGGGGAGTGGAGATACTTTCAAATCCTACTGTCTGTATTTCATGCCATAGAATAGAAAGTCTGTCAGCTAGCAAAACTTTCAAGGATAGTCCGGTTACAAAATATTTAAGACCGGAATCCACTGCTGCAAGACTATACTTTCTCTTTTTTAGGTCTTCTGCCACTTCACTGTATTTTACAATAGGGCCCGCTATCAACTGGGGAAACATACTGAAATATGAGCCCAGCCGTATCAATGAATGCTCAGCACAAATATCTCCCCAATATACATCTGCAAGATAGGAAATCATCTGAAAGGTATAAAAACTAATCCCCAAAGGAAGGACAATTTCATTTGGAGACCACTTAAAAAAACCAAGCACAAAAACATCAGCCGACACCATCATCACGAATATCGCCTGTCTTTTTTTTTCACTGATTCTGTTCTTTCTATCAAGAAGGTTTCCAACCGCATAATTCACTATTACCGAACCCATCAATAAAAAAAAATAAACTGGTTCCCCATATGCATAAAACAAAATACTACTAATAAGCAGTGTAATGTTCCTATATGGAATGGGGGTCAGGTAATATAACAGTAAAAATAAGGGTAAAAAACCCAATAAAAATTCTACACTATTAAACACCAAATTATATCACATCTCAATTCATATACTTATATAAATTGTAGCTTTTCATGATGCATCCTGCAACCAAAAAATTATTAATTTTTTATATTTGCGTTTTATAATGGTTTACCCTACAATTGGTATGTAACAAATTGCATTTACACGAAAGGCACGCTGCCGCGGGAGATACCATGAAAGAACAATTATATATGATTCCACTTAATGATGCTGTAAACGCAAATGATGAATGTCCTTTTTGTCATATTGAAAGACAAATTGAACAGGACCTGCTGGATTTTGTTCTGGGATCCGGCTCTTCCTATATGCAAAGTGATATCAGAGAACAAACTGATAACCAGGGTTTTTGCAGAGATCACTTTAAAAAAATGTTTGATTACGGAAATGCACTGGGAAATGGTTGGATTTTGAAGACACATTATAAACGAATAATGGAAGAGTTTGATAAACAGACCAAGTCTTATTTTCCTTCTCGCATTTCTTTTATGGATAAACTGAAAAGAGAAGCAGCGGGTACAAACCATGTAAGCATGTGGGTAAAAGAAAAAGGAGACTCTTGTTATATATGTAATTATTACAAGGAGCATTATGCGCGATACTTGGATACCTTTTTTGTGATGTACCAAAAGGATGAACAGTTTCGTATGAAAATAAAGAATGGGAAAGGATTCTGCCTCATGCATTTTGGAGACTTATGTGAAGCATTGACCAGCAAATTACCAGAAAAAGACCAAGGTGACTTCTACAAGATGCTCTGTGACTTAACCCGTGAAAATCTGGGACGCCTGTCTGATGATATCTCCTGGCTGATTGATAAATTTGATTACCGTAATAAGGATGCAGACTGGAAAAACTCCAAAGATGCCATTCAACGGGGTATGCAGAAGCTGAAGGGCGGCTATCCTGCAAATGCTGTTTACAAAATGAATAAGTAATCTCATTCAGTAATCATTCCTATTTCACCCATATTAACTTCCATATGTCAGTTTTTTTACCATGTCCACATATTCAAGGATTTCCTCATATAGCATGTCCGGATGAAAGGATGCATTCAAAAAGCGTTCGGACATCAATCCTTTGATGGTAAAGTCTAGCATTTTGATTAGCTTACTTCCTTCTACTTCCTTGGGAAACCTTGAGAAGTCCATTCTGCTTTGTAAGCTGTCATAGGTATCTATCATGATATTACGCATATCTTCTATCGCCAGAAGAGCTTCACTCACATCCTCACTCATAGATCTGGTAATGAACTGCTGCATATAGGGATATCCTCTCAGTGCCTGTAATTTAGCCTGTTCTATTTGCTTTGTAATCACAAACGGATCTGTTTCCTTTCCAGATACGGCTGACTTTAGCTCCAAAGATAAGTATTTTACACTATAATCATAGATAAACGTATACAGACCTAATTTACTTTCAAAATAATGAAAAAGCAGGCCCTTACTAATAGCAGCCTCCTGTACAATTTCGTCAGTACTTGCATGCCTGTAACCATTTAAAGCAAAGACCTTTAAGGCTGCATTTATCATTCTGTCCTGCTTCTCTTTTTTTAAATCAAAGAATTTTCCGTTCATTTGCTTCTCCTTGGTATCCAGCTTACTATTGACCTACTCAGTCAGAACTTAAATATATCATACTATTTTTATCCATTCAAGAACTATAATTGTTAAATTAATTAAAATTTAATACATAATCTCTTTCAATTTAGATAAAATAGTATTAGAATGTTTATAAGACTATAGTTTTATCGATGAATGAAAGGAGTAACCTCATGAAAAAATTAGGAAAATTCTTACTCTTCACTGCTGGCGTAGCTGCTGCATGTGCAGGTGTTTATTATTATCTTCACAACAAAGAGAAATTTTCTTCTAACTTTAACGGTGATGAAGATGAAGATTATGATGATTTTAGCGAGGATTTAGATGATACCGACTCAAATCGTTCTTATGTTCCATTGAATCATGACGCGGATAAAGATGATGCATCATTTAAAAAGCTTTCTTCCCTGGTTTCAGATGCAGCTGATACAGTTAAAGAAAAAGTTGGAGAAAAAGTAGAAGAATTCTTTGATGAAGATGACGAAAGTAATACTGAGGACAATTAGTTACAGAAAAGCAGGCTGGTATTCATAACCATGCCTGCTTTAATTTTTCCAGTCCCTTTGTCATTTCTTCTCTTTTCAAACCTCCATAACCCAAAATAATGGTAGGTGGCATTGGTGTCTTTCTGTCAATCACTGTATCCGAAATTCCATAGACCTTAACTCCCACTTTTGCTGCCATATGAATCAGTTCTTCCTCGGGGGTCTGTTTGTCCCTTAGCTGTAATAATAAGTGTAGTCCCGCATTTTCACCTGATATTATAAACTTCTCGCAAAAAGGCTTTAACTCCTGTAAAAGAATATCATGCTTCTCTCTGTATATTTTCCTCGTCTTGTTCAAATATCTTTCAAAATACCCATCCTGAATAAACTCATTCAATATTCGCTGGTCAATTCTGGAAACAGTTGAGGAATAGAAATAACATTCTTCCTGATAACGTTTCAAAAGAGCAAATGGAAGTACCATGTAGCTCACACGGATGGCAGGTGCTATTGCTTTTGAAAAAGTTCCAATATAGATCACTCTTCCGTTTGTATCTGTTCCCTGTAAAGATGGTATCGGTTTTCCTCTATATCGAAACTCGCTATCATAATCATCTTCTATCAGATAACGTTCTTCTTCACTTGCTGCCCATCTTAACAGTTCCATTCTTCTGCCAATAGGCATGGTAATACCGGTTGGATATTGATGGGATGGCATGACATAAGCTGCTTTTACCTGCCTGTGCTGTAAGTCTTCCACTTGCATCCCTGATTCATCCGTCTTTACTGTTTCAATGCGATATCCAAAGGATTTAAAAATACGATAGGCGCGTATATAGGTTGCATTTTCCATTGCAATACCGGTTTGCCTGCCCAATAGTTTTTCCAGTAATAGAAGGAGATAATCATTTCCGGCTCCTACCACAATCTGCTCGGGAGTACAATTCACCCCCCTGGCAGAATGTAGATACCTGCTGATGGTTTGACGAAGATTACTGTCTCCTTGTGGCTCCCCTAATGAAAATAAGTCAGTATTACTTTCATTGAGAATATTTCTAGTAATTCTCTTCCATACTCCATATGGAAAAACACTCATATCCAGACCATTGGGTGAAAATACAAATTCTGCCTCTATTTTTTTCACATTACCTTCATTTTTAGGAAATACAAGCTTATGAAATGTACTGTTTTCCGGTAGCTCATCCAGTTTACACACAAAATATCCCTTATAAGGTTTCGATTCAATATATCCTTCTGATCGTAGCTGCTCATAAGCAAATTCCGCTGTACTTCTGGAAATCTGGAGATACTCTGCCAAAGCACGCGTAGAGGGAAGCCGCTCGCCAGTAAGCAGCTTCCCTCCTCTTATTTCGTTTTTAATATGTTCATAGATTTGTTCATAAAGACATTTAGAACCGCTATAATTGAGGTCAATGGCTAAATCATACATTATAATTTCCATTCTTGCCAGCAAGCCGCAAACTTTGGGCTGCAAGCACAAAGTTGCCGTGTGAAAATGGAATTTTCACACTGTCTATCTCTTAGCTTTCCTTAATTCAGCTAACAAAGCATCCTTCAAATCCCTTGTTTTGTCCTTCATACGGACACTTGCATTATGAGAAGTCAGAATGGAAGCAATCAACTTTGAAGACACATCAAATTTCCTGAACTGAAAAGCCAGTACTGCAATCAGGTATTCAAACGTGATTTCATCCATTCCACAAATTGGATAATTTTCAGTAGCCATTGCAGTGATAAAGCCTTCCATTGCATTTTGAAGATATTCCTTCTCCTGTGCATGCATTTCATCTGCTTTATCACTTTGTTCTCCCTTATCAAAAAGCTCCTCCTGCCATCCTCTTAGCAACCAGGCTGATTTTAAACAAATATACGCTTTTTCACTTGCTTTAGCCTGTCTTACAATGGCACAGGCCAGTGCCAGCTTATAACGTTCCAGTGCTTCGTCATAAGTATAAACTTCTCCGGTACTGGGCTTAATCTGAACATTTTGACAGATTTTTTCTTTAATTATTTTTACCTGCACTGATGTCATAGGTTTAAAATATCTGTTCAAGGCTGTAAACCCACACTTAGGACAGGTAATGACATCATACTTTTGTACATCCAGTCCTTCATACACCATTCTTAGATCGGTGTCAGTACGAAGCAGCTTGGATTTACCGGTTTTCATTACTTTACTTGTGAATTTGGCATCACATACGGGACACTCAAAATTCCGGTCGTAAATCAAATCCTTTTCTTGTATCTGGGGTAGATCTATGTCATTACTATCTTCACTTTTTTCATTCTTCGGCTCCTCAAAAATCTGAGCATTTTCTAAATCACCCAGGCCAAGACTTGATAGTCCTGATAATAAACCTGCCATTTTTACTCCTCCTTCTTTGGTAAGACAAATGAACTCTTCAAAGAAACAATCCGGTTAAACACAAGTGCGCCTTCTTTGGAGTCTTTATAGTCCACACAGAAGAATCCATTGCGTACAAATTGAAAGCTTTCATATGCTTCTGCAGTCTTCAATGCAGGTTCCATATAACATTCTTTCAACACTATAAGGGAATTGGGATTCAGATTCAGACTGCCATCTTCATTATACACTCCCTTTTCCTCATCTATAATATTTTCATACAGACGAACCTCTGCTTTCACCGCTTCCTTTACAGGCACCCAATGAATAGTTCCTTTCACTTTTCTGCCATCGGGGCTGTTGCCACCTTTGGAAGCAGCGTCATAAGTACAATGTACTTCTACAACTTCACCATTCTCATCTTTCACACATCCTGTACAGGTTACAAAATAGGCATTCATCAAACGTACTTCGTTGCCCGGGAATAATCTGAAATACTTTTTGGGAGGTTCCTCCATAAAATCATCCTGTTCAATATAAATCTCTCTTGAAAAAGGAATCTGTCTGCTGCCTAAAGCCTCGTTCTCCAGATTCTGTGGTGCAGTCAGCATCTCTGTCTGATTTTCCGGATAATTATCTATCACAAGTTTCACAGGATTAAGCACTGCCATCATACGTGGGCGTTTTAGTTTGAGATCCTCTCTGATACAATATTCCAGCATGGCATAATCAACAGATGAATTGGCTTTTGAAATGCCGCAAAGATCTACAAACATTCTCAAAGATTCAGGAGTGAAACCACGACGCCTTAAGGCGGTAATGGAAACCAGTCTTGGATCATCCCAACCATCTACAATCTTTTGTTCTACCAATTTCTTGATATACCTTTTTCCGGTAACCACATTAGTCAGATATAGTTTTGCAAACTCTATCTGCTTAGGGGGATGGGGATACTCAAGTTCCCTGACTACCCACTCGTAAAGTGGTCTATGATCTTCAAATTCCAGCGTACAGATTGAATGCGTGATACCCTCTATGGCATCCTCGATGGGATGCGCAAAATCATACATGGGATAGATACACCATTGATCACCGGTATTGTGATGTGTCATATGAGCTACCCTGTAAATAACTGGATCACGCATATTCATATTAGGTGATGCCATATCAATGCGAGCACGTAATACCTTTTCACCATCTGCAAATTTACCATCTTTCATTTCTGAAAATAACTGCAGACTTTCATCTATACTTCTACCTGCAGATGGATCCTCTTTACCAGCCTCAGTAAGTGTACCTCTGTACTCCCTGATCTGATCCGCAGATAAATCCGATACATATGCTTTTCCCTTCTGGATTAACTTCACAGCAGCCTCGTACATCTGGTCAAAATAGTTGGAGGCGAAAAATAGTCTGTCTTCCCAATCAGCACCTAACCAAGCTAAATCAGCTTTTATGGATTCAACGAATTCTTCCTTTTCCTTTGTAGGGTTTGTATCATCAAACCGCATATTAAATTTACCATGATATTTCTGTGCTAAACCATAGTTTAACAGAATGCTTTTCGCATGGCCAATATGAAGATACCCATTGGGTTCGGGAGGGAAGCGTGTGTGGACGGTATCATATACGCCCTCTGCCAGGTCCTTATCAATAATCTGTTCAATAAAATTCCTGCTTTCAACTTCACTCATTTTTGTCTACCCTTTCAATTCACGCTTTAAGTAAAACTATCTTAGCACATATGGCTCTGCCTTAGCAAGCAGTTCTTCCAAGGTATAGATAGGCATGGTATAGGGCGCCCCCAGGTCATCCCTTATAACCAGTACATCTTCTTCCTTGTTCACATGTTCTAAACCTTCTATTACCCCAATCAGGTTATCATTTTCATCCAGCATATAGCCATAAGAGACTCCCCTGATAAAGCTATGACCAGCCTGATCCTCTCCCGCAAACCATCTGGGATCGTCCTTCAGTTCTGTGATATAATTCAGTAGCTTAAGATCAGCCGTACTATATATCTCCATAGTATTGTCAGAGTATACCACATACATTACACTTTTATCTTCGTTATAAAAAACGTACCGTGTAAGGGCGGCCTTGGGTAATTCCATTTCAGATGCTGCGTTCACAGCATCCTGGTACTCCAGATATTTGTTCTCTGCTTCCGGTACAACTTCTGTATAATCTTTCAGATCAAAGCCTGCACTATAATTATAAACTGTGACGTGATTGTCCATATATGGTAAAATTAGGAAGTTATCTGCCGAAACCAAAAACTTTTTTACATTTTGTGAATGGCATTGGAACTGCCCATCAAAAATATAATCCTGCTTATCCTCCACAAAAATACTGTGATATTCCCCACTTCTGGTAAATGCAATATAAATATCCTTCTGTGTGTAAACGGCACCTCCGGCAGTACTGCTGCCTAATGAAAAGTATCCATATTCCGATCCGTCCTTTTCGTCAATCAGAAACGCTTCCCCTCCAGTCAAAAGTAACAGTTTATCTGCAGCCTCTGCGTACGGTTTATATATCTCGCTGCCAAATAGTCCTTCATAAACTGTTTCCCAAAGCTTTTTCTGACTGCTCATTTCATAAGCCGCCACTTTAGTACTGAGATTGTCAAAATAAACGTCATTCTGATTCATTAACATATAGACAATGTCCCCATCAAACTGGATATCATCCATACGGTAGCAGTCAACAGGCAATAAATCTGAAAAGCTGCCATCCGTCAAATCAAGAAACCTTAAAAACATACTGCCGTCTTCTATGGTCTCCTGAAATACTAAAATGGCTGCTTCATCATTTATGTAAATATCATTGCACAAACTGTAATCCTGTTGGGGTTTATATTTATAGATTTGAAGAAAGGTGTTTGCATCATATATGTTGATACTATCAAAATCCTTTATCATCAGGTATTTTGCTGAAATATCCGAACAAACCACAGTTAGATATTCTACATCCATGGTTTTTATGACTGATTGACTTTCTATGGAGTAAATACTCACATTTCCTTCTGCATTCTTATAGGCTAGTCTATCATTTCCCAAAAAGGTAACATCTTTCTCCGAATATAAAAAACTATCCAAATCTCTGATTTCTGATATGATGTCTCCGGTTATCACATTCCAAAGGGTAATGCAACCCGTACAGTCATAGGTGAGCAAAATTTTCCTGTCAGGAGATAGAGTCATGTAGTCTATTACGCCTACTGTATCCAGCTGAAAGCAGGGCTTAATATAGCTGCCACTATCATAGGCATGGAGACTTTCCGTGAGAGCCAATTGTGCTCCCGGGGTATATGGCATTTCTATTCCCTTATAGGTTGTAATGGCTTCTACTGCAGTATTAATGGCACTGATTCGGTCTCCCTCTTCTAACTGTCTCATAGATTCATCACTAAGATTGATCGCCTGGTTTATTAGCAGGGACTGATTTTGGTTGTTAATCTCTTTGCTTTGCACTTCAATTTGATCTTTTTGATTATGTATACGGAGTGCCATTACGGTACTCACTGTTCCAAAAGCCAGACAAATGGAACCGCCAAAGACAGAGGCTGTCAGAATCCTTTTCATCCGTCGTTCCCGGTGTCTCTGGCGCAGGTCATCAAAATTTAGGCCAAAGATAGGTGCCAGGAGCCTGAGTATTTCCGTCCGCATAGCCTTTATCATGGCATGCTTGTCTTTTCCTCTAATATCTGCAGCTAAGGGTTCTGCAGTCTTTTTTACAATCTCAAAAGTGCCATCTGGATGTTCCACTTTCTCTTCTATATATAGAAGTGCTTCCGGAAAGGACTGGTCAGGTTCTCCTTCTATCAAGACGGCCAATACCTTTTCTCTTCCATGAAGACTGATAAAAGTCTCAATCTCTTTTTTGCACCACAAAGACTCTCTCAGTCTTGGAGAGCAAATAATAATCAGATATTCCGATTCCTTGAGAGCCACCATAATGGGGTCTTCCAGATTGCTTGTTAAAGGAAGTTCATCCTTGTCACGAAACACCCTTTCAATATGGGTACGCTCGTCTTTTTTCTTTTTGGCAATCTTTCCCGGCAAGCGAAAAGCCTCCAATTGCTTGTGGAGGTTTTCAGCTGCAAAAATATCCAATTCTGTATGCCTGTAGCTGATAAAAGCATCATAAGTGTACTGTTTCATCATAGCTCCTTGCAAATATATCCTTCTCTACCACATAAATATCATGCAGGTCATCACATCGCACCGCCAGATAATCTCCAGGTCTCCCCAGCATATATTTCTCTTTATCCCAGGCTGTAAATATTTTTACACCACGTTCTAATGGTTTGGCGCATATTTTCACTTCACCTGTGGGGATACAAACCTTTGCATAATCTGTCAAAACCAAGGTTTTGTCGTCCACCTTGCTCTTTATCGTTGGCACATAATCTGCCTTTATGGCACATTCTTCAATACAATACTTCTTGCTCAGTTTCAGATAGGATTGTTCAAATTTCTCTCTTCTTTTGGGATATACCTCTCCCTTGATGCCTATCAGAATAAATAAATCCTCTTCCACTGTAAGCTCGATATCCCCCTCTAAGGTTCTAATGGTTATAGGAGTACCTACCGGAAGAATTTCATCCGCTTTTACATATCCCACAGGTATTTTTCTTTTTTCATATTTCCTCATCTGTGTCAGATCAACCTGATAATCTTTTGCATAAATAATCTCATAATTATCAAAATACTGGGTCATTCGATTATTGAAGTATCCTTCTGCATGAAGCGTAGGATATTTCTCTTCATACAAACGCATACTGATAAAGCCACCTGCTTTTTCATAGTGTCCACCGCCAGAGCCGATTCCTTCCGTCAGATAAGAAGCCAGTTCACTTGCATTGACTTCTCTGACACAGCTTCTGACAGAAAGCTTATATCCATCATTGACCTGATTAAATACAACACAGGTCTTGATGATATCCACCTGTAGCAAAAAATCACTGATCAGTCCTAAGATGTTGGGATCACAAGGCTGAGCCTTAATGACTGCAAATTCATAATCATCATTATAGCTGTAGCGTATCAAGGCAATCCCGGCTATTTCTAGTTCCTTTAATGACAGATTGGAGTTCTTGAACAATGTGATTAGGCTCTTGTCATAAGGGACGGCTTCACGCATATCCATATCCAAAGGATTATAGAGTTCAGAAAACTGATTTGTATCTGTATACAGACCATAGTATAATGCCGTACCCAGACCATTTTCATCATTGATCTGATAGCCTGCTTGTTTCATAAGCTTCCATACAAGAGTAGAACAGCTTCCCAGCTTAGGCATGATAATACTTAAGGGGACATCATCAATCTCTACCTGATGATGGTCAATAATGGCTACCTCATCTGCTATGAGGCCGGTTACATTCCCTGCACCATACTGACAATCAACGGTAATCAGCAAACCATCCAGATGAAGACGCTCCTTCTTGTTCGATTTGATATACTCAATGGGAATCTTTAGTTTCTCTACCATAAGGCATAAATTGGACTTTTGTATTTTATTCCTTCCACTGTAAACTAATCTGGTGGAAATTCCTTTACCGGTAAAATAACAATAAAGCCCATAACCGGAGCCTAAAGAATCAGCATCCGGATTGTCGTGACACTGAATGGTTATTTGATTGAATTGTTCTAAATCCCTTAATGTCATGATTTCTACCTTCTCTACTAATGATGGAATAACCTGATCCCGGTAAATGCCATTGCCATATCATACTTATCACAACATGCAATAACCAGATCATCTCTCACTGATCCGCCTGGCTGTGCGATATATTTTACACCACTTTTATGTGCTCTTTCTACATTGTCTGCAAATGGAAAAAATGCGTCAGAACCCAATGTTACATTCTGCATTTGATCAAGCCATGCTCTTTTCTCAGCCTGTGTAAAGACAGGGGGTTTTACTTTGAATATACTCTGCCAATTACCATCTGAAAGAACATCCATGTATTCTTCTCCGATATAATTATCTATGGCGTTATCTCTGTTCGCACGCCCTAAGTCATCTGTAAACTGTAAGGAAAGCACCTGGGGGGATTGACGTAAAAACCAGTTGTCGGCTTTCTGTCCAGCCAGTCTGGTACAATGTACACGGGACTGTTGTCCAGCACCAATACCAATTGCCTGACCATCTTTTACATAACAGACAGAGTTTGATTGGGTATACTTTAAGGTAATTAATGCAATTTTCATATCAATCATGGCACTTTGGGGAATCTCTTTATTCTTCGTAACAATATTTCCTAATAAAGCTTCATTGATATCCAATTCATTTCTTCCCTGTTCAAAGGTAATGCCATATACTTGCTTTCTTTCAATGGGGGCAGGTATATAGTTCTCATCAATCTGAATAATATTATAGGCACCTTTCTTTTTCATTAGCAGCAGTTCCATGGCTTCTTTTGTATAGCCCGGGGCAATTACACCATCTGAAACTTCTCTTTTGATCAAGCGGGCTGTATCCTCGTCACATACATCGGAAAGTGCAATAAAGTCACCAAATGACGACATTCTGTCTGCACCACGTGCTCTCGCATAAGCACAAGCCAAGGGAGATAATTCACCCAGGTCATCCACCCAGTATATTTTTGCATGTGTATCGGAAAGAGGAATACCAACAGCAGCACCTGCAGGAGATACATGCTTAAAAGAAGTGGCTGCCGGAAGACCTGTTGCCATTTTTAATTCTTTAGCCAGCTGCCAGCCATTAAAAGCATCCAAAAAGTTGATATAGCCGGGTTTTCCATTCAGCACCGTAACAGGAAGCTCACTGCCATCCTCCATAAAAATTCTGGAAGGCTTTTGGTTGGGGTTACAGCCATATTTCAATTGCATTTCATCCATACTTTCTCCTCGTATTCTTCAAATGTTATTTGTTTTTGTTGATGATATTGGTTTTATATTCGCCGGTCTGGATGTCGATGTATCTGACAAACAGGGATACTTTGTTCTCCTCATTCAGGCTGTTCCAGAGCATATTGGTGAAGGTGTCCATATCGTCTAAAATACCGACACGCTTGGGTTCTCCTTCAAAGCTTGGAAGTGGGTTACCGTCATGCATATAGGTATGAATAAAGTGGCCTTCTCCGGCTTTGGGATTATCGTATGCATAAGTAAAGCGATGACAGGAAGAAGGGTCTCCCTGGTTGCTCTTTAACATGGACATTGCATAATTATAGCCTCCATTTTCCATGTGCATAATTCCCGAAATACGAGGTGTATAGTTAGGGCCATCGGGTTCAAATTCCCTGCATCTTAAGGACTGTTCAAACGTAAGCTGTATATCCATACCCTCATATATAGTATCTGTTTGGTCACCGTTAGTCACAATGGTTTTGTTTCCCAGTACTCTTACGGGAGCATAAATAATCAGGCTGGGATCCTCCAGCTTGGATGGGTCAAAAGCTTGTGTGCGGATACCCTTTCCATCCTCCACAAAGATACGGTTTCTGCTGTTACCACTTCTTCCCATTATAAAGTATGCCGCAACTGCAAATTTCTCATTCAAAGATTTACCGATTACGATACCTCTACCTGGATAGGCGTTGTTCTTTAGTTCCTGTTCCAAAGAAAGCATGTTCATATTCAATCCTCCTGTTAGGTTTACGACACGCAAAAAACCGTCTGAGCGGCACATTACGTGTTCGCCCAGGCGGTCGGCATTTGAAATATTACTGCACTCCCTGTGGGTACCCCCACAACAAATGAACCTGTCTTCCGCCAGTCGCGCAGCCTATCACTATATATTACATGATTCAAAACAGTATTGCAAGCCTGTTTTCTAGACTGCTGTCTCCTTCTGTAACATGAGCGGTGTATATTTCTGTTCAAAATCCTCACGAATCATGGGGCGATCAAAGTAATACCCCTGAACCATCTTAACTTTCATTCCTTCCAGAACCTTGTATTGATCTTCTGTCTCAATTCCCTCCACACAAATAATCACACCAATGGTTTCTGCCAATTCTGCAACCATCTTGATAAAGGACTGGGAGTAGGCATCTTCTGCCAGATCCTTCACAAAGCTCTGATCTACTTTAATCACATCAAACGGAATTTCCCTGATATGATTTAAAGAGGAATAACCTGTTCCAAAATCATCCAATGCTATTCTCACGCCTAGTTTCTTAATATTGCCGAGAATTTCCTTCATTCGTGCCATATCGTTAATGGCAAGGCTCTCAGTCACTTCTAATGTTAAGTTATGTGGCCTAACTCCCGTTTCTATTAATGTCCGTTCAATAATATCTACAATGTCAGTCTGTAAAAGCTGTATCACAGAAAGATTCACATTGACCTTAAAGCCAGGATAACCATTCTCATTCCATCGTTTACACTCCTTGCAGGCTTCCAACAATACATGATTTCCAATGGGATTAATCAATCCCAGATATTCTGCCAAAGGAATAAAGTCTGCAGGTGGCATAAATCCAAGCTCTACACTGTTCCAGCGTATCAATGCCTCTGCTCCGGTGCAAGGTGTTCCCGGTAATGAAATATCAATCACCGGCTGATAATATACCTCAAACTCTTTGTAGCCAGCAACTGTAGCATCACGCATATTCTTTTCAATTTCCAGTCGTCTGCCCGAGTTGGACCCAATATTGCTGGAGTATCGCGCGATACGGTTCTTCCCTGTCTTCTTGGCTTCGTACATTGCAATATCGGCTTTTTTGATCAGATCCTGTACACTCTCTCCATCATCCGGGAATGCCACAATTCCCATACTCATGGTACAGTAGTAATCCATGTCCTTTAAGAACCAGGGTTTGGCAAATACGACCTTGATTTCTTCAATAATTCGCTCAAAATCAGAAAAATACTCTGGTGGAATTACAATAACAAATTCATCACCACCCATACGGTAACAGGTAGTCCTAATACCTTCAATACGGGAAATGGAACTGGATATGGCTTTTAGCAGTACATCCCCATATTGGTGTCCCAACCCATCGTTAATATGCTTAAAGTCATCTAGGTCAAGGTATAATAGCGCACCTTTTAGACCTCTCTTTTTGGCATCATCCACATACCAGGCCAAATCTCTTTCGCAGCACATACGGTTATACAAACCTGTCAGGAAATCTGTGTATGCCTGTTGTTCAATCTTTTTCTGATATATCTTTTTATCTGTAATATCATATAGAGAGTATAAAGCTGCTTTTCTTCCATCTACCCATGTTATTTCAGTATAAAGGAGATCATACCAGCTTTCTCTTGCTATGTAGTTGATCTCAGATGCACCACCACGCTTATGTAAAGGAATTCCTTGTTCCAGTAAAAGTTCAAAGGTCCCATCCCTCAACTCTCCTGCAAAGTTGTTCTTCAATTTCCTGTTGGCAAAAAGCACCTTTCGGGTAGCAGCATCTCTCACGTAAATACCACATCCAACATTATCAAGTACTGCTTCCAAGGAAGCATAAGAGCTTGCCAGAGAATTTTTCTGTATTCTTTTTGTCAAAATACTTTGTAATATCTTTACTGCATCAGCAATAAACTTAACTTCCTCAACTGTCCAGATCCGATTGCGACTGGACTGGTTGACGCAGATACACATGCTTTGGTTGCCGCTTCTCATGAGTGGAAATAATACAAAGGCTCTAACGTGTAATTCTCTCCACGCAACTGTATCTTCAATACTTTCAATGGAATCAGACGACATAACCACTGGCTTCTCTGAAAAAATAATGGGATTCGCTACCAGGTTATGAGACTTGTCAAATGGAGGTACAATTCCTTTTTGGCACCACTCAGCCAATATATCAACCGAATTGGCTGCCTGATTTAACCTGCATATATATCCACTGGTTACCAGAAGATGCCCCCCTACCAGTTCCAACAGTTTTTCCATAATGACTTCTATTACTTCGTCACTATCAAGCAGCTGAACGATTTCCGTCATGACTGCTATGCGACCCAGGGAATCCTGCATTTCCTGAGCAGAATATCTGCTTCTCATACTCTCAGCTTCGGCACTGACGCAGGAAATCTTATTTCTCATCAAGACCTTGCTGCTTTCCCATAGTAAATCCAATACCTCATAAAACCGTTTTTCCGACATGGATTTATGATCACCGGTTATTGGTTCTTTTGTGTGGCTCTCATCCTCCATATCAGAAATAATGCCAAAAACAATCCAGTTATTAACAACCTTTCCTCCAAAGCGGATGGACATGACCGCCATTTTCAGATTTGCCGCCAGGGTACCCTCTACCACCAACTCTTCCACAGAGCCTTCTTCCACCCTGGAAAGTGCATCTGAAATCTGCTGTTTGTCTACATATTTATAGATCAGGCTTCTAGCTTCTGTCTCACCGGATAGGGTTGTAATTTCTTCTCCATGAGCATTTACACAATATACATATACATTGGTAACCTTGCAGAAGCCATTCTGCAGACGTTGCAGTTCATCACTATCTATGAAGTTCTCGTAGGAAAAAAACAGTGTTCCATCTGCATCTTCATTCATACTGCCACGCACCTTTTTCCTCCTTATGTAAAAAACCATATTATACAATATATAGTTAAGTAATTACTTTTCTAACACAATATCTATAGAGATTTTATCATAATCATGTTATACATTGCAACCTATTTGCGGAATTTTATATGCAAAATATCAAATTAATGTTTATCATTATACATAAAAAATAAGCAGAAGACTATCCTTCTGCTTATTCACATTAATTATCTTCTACACTATAGTTTGGTGCTTCCTTCGTAATATGAATATCATGAGGATGACTCTCCTTTAATGACGCTGCAGAAATCTTTATGAATCTACCGTTAGATTTAAGCTCCTCAATCGTGTATGTGCCACAGTAGCCCATGCCGGAACGAAGTCCTCCCATTAACTGGAATACTGTATCTTCAACTGTCCCCTTGTATGCTACACGCCCTTCCACGCCTTCCGGAACCAGTTTCTTTGCGTCAGCCTGGAAATATCGGTCCTTGCTTCCATTTTCCATGGCTGCAATAGAACCCATGCCACGATATACTTTATATTTTCTACCCTGGAACAATTCAAAGGTTCCCGGACTCTCATCACAGCCGGCGAAGATAGAACCCATCATACATACATTACCTCCAGCGGCTATGGCTTTTGTCATATCGCCAGAATACTTAATGCCGCCATCTGCAATAATGGGAATACCATAACTCTTTGCTATGGAAAAGGCATCCATGATAGCAGAAATCTGTGGAACACCAATACCTGCAACAACACGGGTGGTACAGATAGAACCGGGTCCTATTCCTACCTTAACCGCATCGGCTCCTGCTTCAATAAGTGCTTTTGTTCCTTCTCCGGTTGCCACATTACCGGCGACTACCTGTAAATCAGGATATTTCTCTTTAATCATACGTAAGCATTTAAGTACATTTTCTGAATGTCCATGTGCAGAATCCAGTACAACCACATCCACCTTGGCATCCACCAAAGCTGCCACACGGTCAAGTACATTGGCTGTAATACCTACACCGGCTCCACATAATAATCTGCCCTGTGCGTCTTTCGCAGCGAGTGGGTATTTGATTGTTTTTTCGATATCCTTAATGGTGATTAATCCTTTTAAGTTAAAATCCTTGTCTACAATAGGAAGCTTCTCTTTTCTAGCCTTTCCAAGAATTTTCTTGGCTTCTTCCAATGTGATTCCTTCAAGAGCAGTAATAAGTCCTTCACTGGTCATGGATTCTTTTATTTTTTTGGAGAAATCTGTTTCGAATTTAAGATCTCGATTGGTAATAATTCCAACCAGTTTTTTACCTTCTGTAACTGGAACGCCAGAGATTCTAAACTTAGCCATCAGTGCGTCTGCATCTGCTAATGTGTGTTCAGGTGATAAAGAAAAAGGATCTGTAATTACGCCGTTTTCTGATCGTTTTACCTTGTCTACTTCTTCTGCTTGTGCTTCAATAGACATGTTTTTGTGAATAATACCAATTCCACCCTGACGAGCCATGGCGATAGCCATGCGATGCTCTGTAACAGTATCCATACCAGCACTCATCATAGGAATATTCAGCTTAATTTTCTTCGTAAGCCATGTTGTTAAATCAACCTGATTGGGAATGACCTCTGAATAACCTGGAACTAAAAGCACATCATCAAAAGTAATTCCTTCACCAATAATTTGTCCCATTCTCTCCTCCTTATTAACTCAACACTAGGTTTCAAATGAATTGTTGTTGAGTTTAGCAGACATAAATGCTAATGTCAATATGAAATAACAGGATTTTATAGATTATCCGCCTTTAATCCATAAACACTTTCCTAGGAGCTATTGTGCGAATTGCTTTCAGCAGTTGCTCATTTGGACTTAATATAATTTTCGTTTTACCATCATAATACATGGCAAATCTTTTATCGGGCTTTTCTTCCCTTCCAATACTATAATTTAGTATTTTGGCGGTTCGATTTTTATAACTGTCCAAATGATAGGAGTGAATGGGCGCAAGAATCTCCATACGCTCAATTTCAAAAGTACCCACTTTCTTTCTCTTGGTTTTGCCCATAATCTTATCTATAGACAATTCTTTGTCAAGATACAGATATTCATATTCAAGATCTGTATGTAGATACAAATAATATGCGCCAAATCCTGCTGCTAACGCGATAAAAAATGCCAATATATAGCCTATAAACGTCAATATACCGAAAACTACTGTAATCATGACCAATACAAGCCTTGCAAGCTTTTTTAATGTATTTGTCTCCGCTTTTACCAAGCATTCAACATAACTCTCGTTCATCTTCTTTTCCTATCCTTATCATATTCTCTGTTCACATATGTAGCGAAACAGGCTATAAAAACATGATATTACAACTAACAATAGAAAGCAAGGTTATACATTCTGCTTTTCAAGTATTTTATTTTATTTTTAGAAACTGCTAATATTACAATCATTGACAATGAAAGAAGGAAACTTTATTATAGAGTTAATTATGAAGTTTCTAAAATTAACAAACTATACTATTATATAAAGTAAAGGTGGAATCAAATATGCCTCTCATGGATGAGTTTAGAAAAGAACGAGATCAAATAAAGAAGCAGCCCCTCAAGAAGAAGCTTGCTTACTTCTGGACCTATTACAAGTGGTTTGTAATAGGTGGCTTAATCGCTATCATTCTTATAGTAACCACCGCAAAAGCTTACATGGATAAAAAAGAGTATGCTCTCTATGGCGTTATGTTAAATGGTTATTCACTTTCACAAGAGGAAGAGCCTTTAGCCACCGGTTTTGAAGAATATGCGGGCATAGACACCAATAAGTATAGTGTTTCCTTTAACTCCACCTTAACCATGACTGACCAGATGGATCAAAGTGGTATTGGTGCTACCCAGTTTATCATGGTTTACATTGCAGCCAAAGACCTGGATGTAACAGTGATGGATCTAAAGCGTTTTGGTAAATATGCCAATGGAGATACTTACCTAGATTTAAGAGAACTTCTGGATGCCGATATGCTAGATAAGCTTTCAGATAAACTCTATTATGTGGACAAGTCTGTCGTAGAGGAAATCAACTCTTTAGAAAGCTCAAGTGAATCCACTGATGATGTTGTGATACCGGATCCTTTCCAACCCGAAAACATGGAAAAACCCATTCCTGTAGGTATTGATCTTAGTGAATGCAAGAAGTTTACTGACGCATATTATTACGAAAACAATGAAGCTTATTTTGGCGTGATCGTAAATACAGAAAACAGGGATCTGGCACTTAAGCTGATACAATACCTTTTTTCAGAATAGGCAAAGCGGACTGGAGATAAAATGGTAGATGACCAAACAATAGCAGGAACAGAATGCAGTATTGCAGAAGAAGCAGAAATCAGTAACAGCAGATTAGGCAATCACCTGTTTATTGATAAATATACCAGGGTAATGCACTCGACCTTAGGGGACCGGGTTCGTTTGGAACAAAATAATCATATTATTGGTTCTACTTTGGGCAAATACTGCTATACTGGTGCAAACACAGCAATCAAAAATGTAGAGATGGGCGCCTTCAATTCTATATCCTGGAATGTAAGTATTGGAGGGAACACCCATGATTTAGACCACATCACCACCCATAGCTTTCTGGTCTATCCTAAATGGGAAATGGGAGGCAAGGGTAACTGGGAGTCATCTTTAGAACCCTGTAAAATAGGAAATGATGTCTGGATTGGTTCCGGTGCTAATATTCTGCGTGGTGTAACCATTGGAGACGGTGCTGTCATCGGAGCTTCCTGTGTGGTAACCAAGGATGTTCCTCCATATACTATTGTAGTCGGAAATCCCGGTCACATACTCCGTATGAGATGTGATGAGAAATGGATTCCCTATCTTCTGGCGTTAAAATGGTGGGATCTTCCTGAGCAGGTAATCAAAGATCATTTTTCCCTTTTTAAAGATAAACTTACCCTTGATGTGATACATAAGCTGCAGGAAATCAAGGAAAAACTTCCTCAATAGAGTAAAATACCGCAGAGAGGAATCTTTCTTATGGAATCAACCTGCATAAGACATATAAGGGGCTGTTGCAAAATAACTGAGAAATCGATAACAGTTATGGAGCAACAGCTCCGTTTTTCTGCCACAATCCACTGGCAGAAAAATAACATTCAGATACAGCGGGAAAAGTAAAAAAAAAAAAGGGAGCATTGCTCAATGACTAAAAACCAGTCATTTTGCAACACTCCCTTTGTATATTTCTAATCCTTACAACAATTCCTTGAGAAGATGATTCACCATAGCTGGGTCGGCTTTTCCATGCATAGCTTTCATGGTCTGCCCTACCAGAAATCCCATTGCTTTTTCTTTACCGCTTCTATAATCTTCTACAGATTTTGGATTTGCAGCAATTACTTCCATTACAGTTTTTTGTAAGGCTCCTTGGTCGGTAACGGTTTTAAGACCTCTTTCCTCTACATACTTTTCTGGATCCACATTCTCATCAAACATCACTTCGAATACTTCTTTGGCCACAGAGGAATTGATCGTCTTTGCATCAACCATGGCAATCAGCTGTGCCAGATGAAGGGGGGAAAATCGTATTTCTTCAGGATCCATCTCCCTTTCCTTTAATAAGCGCATTGTCTCCACCATCAGCCAGTTACTGACCTTTTTAGATTGACCACAGATTGCTGTAGCTTCTTCAAAAATATCTGCCATATGTTTGGAAGAAGTTATAATCTCAATATCATACTCAGGTATATCATATTCTGCCCTGTATCTTTCCATTTTTTCTGTCCGAAATTCCGGTTGTCCGGCTTTGATTCTGTTAAGCCATTCATCGTCTATCCTAACAGGCACCAGATCAGGATCAGGAAAATAACGGTAGTCCTGTGCATCCTCTTTGGAACGCATGGCGTAAGAATATTCTTTATTGTCATCCCATCTTCTGGTTTCCTGTATGACCGGCTTTCCCTCATTCAGAAGTTCAATCTGACGGGCACGCTCACCGTCGATTGCCCTGGCTATGGCCTTGAAGGAGTTTAAATTCTTCATTTCTGTTCTGATTCCAAATTCTTTTGTTCCCGCTTCTCTCACTGAAAGGTTCACATCTGCACGCATGGAACCTTCCTGCAGTTTGCAGTCAGATGCACCCAGATATTGAATAATCAATCGCAGCTTTTCCAGATAAGCAATTACCTCATCTGCGCTGCTCATATCAGGATCTGAAACAATTTCAATCAAAGGAACCCCTGAACGATTGTAATCTACCAGTGAAATATCCTCCCATTCATCGTGGATTAGTTTTCCAGCATCCTCCTCCATGTGAATTTCATGAATCCCTATTTTCTTTCTACCGGCAGATGTATCCACTTCTAAATACCCATCTCTGCAGATTGGAAGATAGAGTTGGGAAATCTGATAGTTTTGTGGGTTGTCTGGGTAAAAATAGTTCTTTCGGTCAAATTTGCAGAACCTCGTTATCTTACAATTGGTAGCAAGCCCCACCGCCACTGCATACTCTACCACTTTCTTATTCAATACCGGCAGGGATCCCGGCATTCCGGTGCAGACCGGACAGGTATGTGTATTGGGTGCTCCCCCAAAAGCAGTGGCGCATCCACAAAAAATCTTGGTCTTTGTGGCTAGTTCCACATGAACTTCCAAACCTATTACGGTTTCATACTGTTTTCCTACAATTGCATCATATTGTTTTCCCAAAGCTACACCTCCATGCCTGCATGTAAACCGCCCGTTGCCCGTTCATAGGTAAAAGCTGTCTGAATCAACTTCTTTTCCTGAAAACAATCAGCAATCAGCTGCATGCCTATAGGCAAACCTTCTTTATCTTTTCCGCAGGGGACACTGATTCCAGGCAGACCTGCCAGGTTTACAGAGATTGTATATACATCACTTAAATACATTTTCATGGGATCATTTAGTGATTCCCCTATTTTCGGAGCCGTAGTAGGAGCCACAGGTCCAAGTATCACATCATATTTTTGAAAGGCCTCATCGAAAGCTTTTTTGATCAAAGCCTTTACCCGTAATGCTTTTAAATAATAAGCATCATAATAGCCGGAGCTTAATACAAAAGAACCCAGCATGATTCGACGTTTCACTTCCGGGCCAAAACCTTCACTTCTTGTCTTCTTATACATTTGATGAAGTCCTTCATAATCCTTGGTACGATGCCCGTATTTAACACCATCAAAACGTTCCAGATTAGAGCTGGCTTCTGCTGCTGCAATGGTATAATAGGTTGGGATGGCATATTCTACCATGGTGAAATCAAATTCTTCTACTATGGCACCTTTTTCTTGCAAGACTTTAGAAGCTCCTAATATGGATTCTTTCACTTCCTGATCCAGACCTTCTGTAAAATAGTCCCGGGGAATACCAATACGCATGCCCTTCACATCATCATGCAGTGCAGATGTAAAATCTGTATCTGTTCTTTTTATAGATGTGGAATCCTTGCTGTCATGCGTTGCCAAGACTTCCAAAACCGCAGCACAATCTGTCACATCCTTTGTCAAGGGGCCAATCTGATCCAGAGAGGAACCATACGCAATCAGGCCATACCTGGAAATAGTACCATAAGTAGGTTTCATCCCTACCACACCGCAATAGGAAGCTGGCTGACGGATGGAACCGCCGGTATCTGATCCCAAAGCATAGAAGCATTCCCCTGCACTTACTGCTGCCGCTGATCCACCGGAGGAGCCGCCGGGGACATGCTCTGTATGATATGGGTTTCTGGTGACTCCAAATGCAGAAGTCTCTGTCGTGGAGCCCATAGCAAACTCATCCATGTTGGTTTTCCCAATAATGATTGCTCCTGCCTCCACCAGATTTTCAACAGCGTAAGCTGAATATCCCGGAATAAAGTCATGAAGGATTTTCGATGCACAAGTAGTCCGCATACCTTCTGTACAAATGTTATCCTTGATTGCCACAGGCACCCCTGCCAGGGGTCCTGAAAGTTCTCCTGCATCTATCTTTTTCTGGACTTCTTTCGCCTGTCTTAGGGCATATTCTCTATCTAAGGTTACATAACAATGAAGCTGTTCTTCCTTTTTATCAATTTCATCAAAAGCAGCTTCCACAGCTTGTTTAACTGTCACTTTTCCTGCTTTGATCTGTTTAGACAACTCCACTGCAGTTAAGCTTTTTATTTTCATGGTCTGCCCTCCTATTCAATTGTTCTGGGTACTTTATACATACCATTCTTAACACCCGGTGCATTATAAAGCACATGCGTGCTGTTGTCTGTATTGGTGATCACATCCTCCCTGAATACATTTTGCATCGGGAATACATGTGACATTGGTTCTACATCGGTCGTATCTAATTCTTTCAATTTATCTATATAATCTAGCATCTCCGCCATGTCTTTCTTAGCTGCTTTTTTCTCTTCTTCTGAGAGTTCTAACTTGGCAAGAATGGATATATGATCAATGGTTTCATCTGAAATAAAATTTGCCATGCGAAGGCTCCTTTCTAATGGTTTCATGTCATGGTTCCAGACGGCTCAGAATCTCAAAGAGATTTAGGGCGATAATATTATTAATTTAATCAAGGTTCTAGACGGCTCAGAATCTCAAAGAGATTTAGGGCGATAATATTATAATTTAATCAAGGTTCCAGACGCCCTAAATCTCTTGGGAACAATGTGGTTTCTCTCACGTTATCTTCTCCTATGATCTTCATGGTGAGTCTCTCTAAGCCGATACCCAATCCGCCATGAGGTGGCATCCCGTGTTTAAAGGCCAATAAATAGGAGTCCATTCCTTCTGTTGTCATACCTCTCCTTGCTATTTTATCAATTAGCATCCTGTAATCATGAATTCTTTGCCCTCCTGTTGTAATCTCCATACCTCTGAACAGGCAGTCGAAACTTAATGTGTAGGTGGAATCAGTAGGATCCTCCATTGCATAAAAAGGTCTCTTTTTACTGGGATAATGAGTTACAAATACAAAGTCTGCATCATACTCCTCTTTAAAATAATCACCAATAAAGCTTTCTTCTTCAGGCTCTAAATCATATGGATTACGAATTGGGCGATTATACTTTTCTGAAACCAGTCTCTTTGCTTCATCAAATCTCACACAGGGAATTTGATCTGTTTTGGGAAGGGTAACCTCCAATATGGCTAGTTCCTTTTCATACTGCTCAGTGAGCAGCTTCATAATATGCTGTAAAACTCCTGTTTCCATGGCCATAACATCCTCAAAGCTATCAATATAACCCATTTCAAAATCCAATGATGTATACTCATTTAAGTGGCGCTTGGTATTGTGTTTTTCTGCTCGAAATACTGGGGCTGTTTCAAAAACTCTGTCAAATACACCCACCATCATTTGTTTATAAAACTGGGGGCTTTGCTCTAGCACAGCCGGTCTGTGAAAATACTCCAACTTAAAGATATTGGCTCCTCCTTCAGCACCCTTTGCACCAATTTTAGGAGTATGAATCTCTGTAAACCCTTGACCATACAAAAAATCACGGAAGCCTCTCACAACTCCCTCCTGTATTCTGAACTTAGCGCGTTCCCTGATATTTCTTAAGGAAATCGGACGAAAGTTTAGGTTCGTATCCAAGGATATATTCATTTTCCATTTTGATATGGGAATGGGCATAGCTTCTACAGGTTCAGACAATACATTGATTTTATATAAACAAACTTCCTTCCCACCCGGAGCTTTCTCACTCTCTGTAATAACTCCTTCTACCATAACAGCTGCTCCCTCCCTAATGTCCTTCAGGGAAAAATCTGTTACTCCATTCTCATACACACACTGTAATAATCCTTCTCTCTTTCGTAACACAATAAAGGCAATCTCCCCCATATTACGAATTGTGTGTACTGTTCCATCAGTCTGAATGGTTTTTCCATTCATTCCATCTTCTAGAATCTGCGATAATGACAATGCTTCCTTGGGTTTCACTCCTGACAAAAATTCCATAATGGCCTCCTTTTTTGTTGTGTGCCGGAATTTTGGGTATAAAAAAAGTCCCGGAACACAGTTTATCTGTATTCCGGGACGAATATACAATTGTAATCCGTGGTACCACCCGTATTGATAAACCGCCGCTTCCATCAAAGCGTTTTACCGGTCTACCCACTCTTACACTTAACGCATGTTAACGTACAACCCTACAAAATAGTAGCTTCAGGCTGTCTGCTCCAGAGTGTTCCCTTCATTACTTCCCACAAACAGCGCTCTCAGTCGGTGACGCTGTATTCCTGTTGCTTTTCATAACAAGAGTCTCTTTCATCGCATTTCTTTATGAATGAAACGAAGTATAACACAATCAATTTCCAATTGCAACATTACTTTTACTTTTTGTGATTTTAGATTTATGATTTTCTATTTTACCTTTACGAAACCAGCAATATGCAGCCACAATTGCACTTACAATAAACAGAAAATAGAAATTAATTCCTCTGGTTACACACATGGATACAGTTAAGCTGCTACCCAGAAAAATATTTTTAAAAACAGCAGCATACATTACTTCTGTAATACCCTGTGATCCGGGAAGGGGAAGCATATCCACCGCTATATAGACCACTGCCTGTAGAGTTATAACCGTAAATGGATTCGTTCCCTGTAAGCCCATACCACGATAGATAAAATAAGTCAGAACAAATACACTGCATCTTTGTACAAACGTAAATCCAACCAAAAAGAATATGACTCTCATATGACCTTTTAAGAAAGTAACTGTCTCATGATATTGTTCCACCAGAGTATGTATGCTTTCCTTCCTTTTTTCGGATGGTTTCATCACATGAATTTTGACCAGTAATCGTTCTATAAAACGAATCACTTTTTCCATTCCCGGTCCATTTAACATAATAGCTAACAGTATGACTACCAGTATGGCATTCAGAAGCAATCCTAAAAAGTAAATCGGAAGATAGGAACCCATAAATAGCTTTAGGTTTCCCCACCAAAAGATGCTGATCCCTATCCCCAAAATTACAAGAACCATTTTATAGGCAACTGCTAGACTCATTAGCACCACTGTACTATTGGCTATATTACGTCCATCCTTTTGCATGTAATAGAGCTGCATTGGTTGTCCACCAGAAGCAGAGGGAGTTATGCCTGAATAGAAAAAGCCTGTGAAAGAGTACTTGATACAACTGCATAGCTTTCCTTTATCTCCAATGGCTCTAAACAGATACCAGATTAATATGCCTTCTGCCGAAACAAAAAACAAACCCAGACAAACGGCGAGAAAAAGATAACCCTTGTGAATGTTTTTGATATCCAGAATCAGATTACCAAAATTCTGGTCCTTAAATATGATATAAAATGTAAGTGCCGCCAGTCCAATAAACAATACCGCACTTAGTATTTTCTTACCCTTCATATAACGCTCCTTCTGTGATCTCATCATTTGAACGTACCATACTCTTGTTTTCAATTAACTCGAATAACAATCCTTCAAACAAAACCTCCCGATCTTTCATATCATAAAAATCTGCCGGAGTAACTAAGGAAAAGTGTTTATCGAACAAGCGCATTCCGTTTTGTGCCAACAGTCTGGCAATAAAAGAAGTGCAGGTATAGTGTGCTTCCTGGTAAAAAGGCTTTTGCAGCAGGATATTAGGTAGTCCTAAAATACAATAATGATAGGAAAACCTGTTTTGATAACACATGTGTAGCTGCTTTGTGATATTCTCTTTCTGCTCTTTGGTACAATCTAAGCTGATGATTTTATACTTAGCTGTAGGAAATGCACTATATACCTTTCTTTTATCTTCTTTCTCAAATCCAGCAAAAAAAGGAATAAGGGGATTCCTGCGACCCATGCTGTATGCCTCTTCCAACTGTGGATCTAAAGATAATACCACATGAATATATGGCCTCTGTATTACATGATGTATTAGGCTGGCAAATATACCTGGTGTATCTACTAGCGCTATGTATATCTTTTCCATAAATCAAAATCCTTCCATTTACTACAATCCTTAACTAAATTCATAGGTCTTTTTAGCTGTTTTATATCCTTTTAATGTGAGAAATCCCCCAAATTTACCCGGCAGGTATGTAAACCCGCTAAGGGTGGTATAACGGAGTCTTCTATATAGATTATTATCCTTTTGCTTAATATAATTCCACAAATCATGACGTTTTTTTTCTGCTTCTTTTGTATTTGTCATTAACAGATAGATACAGGAGATGGATATCATGATGGATATGTTTCGAATCATATATTGGGCCAGTTTGGGGGAAAGCCTTTTTACCTGTCTAATGTCTACACAATCTACTACCAGTCTGGTAACCAGAATCTGCTGATCAATCCTTCTTATATAGCTCTCTTCATTTACAGACTGGTCATCTCTTCCCAGAAAATAGTGATAAAGATCCATATCCATATACAATATTTTTTTCACATGGGGCAGAGGCTTATAAGCAAACAGATTATCTACATAAAAAGTGTGTTCCGGCAATACCACACCACTTCTTTTTAAAATAGCAGTCCTAAAAATCAGTGCATGCATCACCAGATACTGGGATGCCTGAAATCTCCCCATATCCTGCCAGGTGCAAATCTTGTTTACAGGGAATACATTGGTATAACCCACACTCTTCTGCCTATTTTCATACAAATGATCATAAACATAATTACAAATCAGAAGATCCACATCATCCCGCTTTTCCTTCAGGCAAATGATTGTCTTTTCCAGTGCTTCTTTATCCAGCCAGTCATCTGAATCCACAACTTTAAAAAATCGCCCGCTAGCCAGCTTCAGTCCAGCATTTACACCTGAACCATGTCCACCATTTGCTTTGTGGATCACCTTCACAATATCAGGATAAAGCTGAGCATATTCATCTGCAATCTCTCCTGTTGCATCAGTAGAACCATCATTTACAATAATGATTTCTCCATCATTTCCGCAAGGTAACAGGGTTTCTAAACATCTTCTCATATAATCCTGTGAATTGTAACAGGGTACAACAAAAGTAATCTCTTTCATAATTCATATCTCCATACTCATCTTTGTGACTAAAGTATACTATACATAAAAATAGTTAAGATTTAAGGTGGAAATTCTAAATAAAAACTTAATAATTATATTTTATTTGCGAAATATCGCTATTACTACTATAGGATAAACGATAATAAGTCATATGAAAAGACTTAATAGTAATTTCCCCTAAATTTATATAGGCAGTCCCTTTGAAAAAGGAACTGCCTATCATATGGACACAGATTAATTTTGTATTTCTTCTATTCTGCTTACGGTTAAATATTCTGTATTCTGGTTGTCTTTGGTTACCGTAAAAACATACGTTTTCCCAATCTGAGGTATTATCTGGATATCTTCAGAAAGAGAAACACAAAGAGTGCTGCCATCTGCCTTTTCCAATGTGAAAATTTGAATGCTATCCACCTCTGTACAACCTATCACCTTCATGGTTTCTGATTTTTCTGCACTCTGCTCTGAAGCAGAATTGCTGTAAGAATTATCTCTGTTAAGATTCCACAGATTGGGAACAACCAGTAATACGACAGCTGCTGCTGCACAGATTCCCAGGATACGTGATACATATGCAATCTTTGTTTTTTTCTTCTTTTCGGGAAGATTTTTTTCAATCCTATCCCAGAGCTGCGGTACTTGTTCCTGCTGGGATTTTCTATATTCATCTTCCAGATTCTTCATATCCGCACCTCCGTAATTTTTTTACTGCCTCCCGATAACGCCAGGCAACTGTGCCTAACGGTTCCTGCAATATGTCAGCTATTTCCTGAAAAGTCATTTCCGCCATGATTTTCATATGTATGACCTGACGTTCCACTTCTTTTAAGGTAGCTAAAGCTTCTCTCATGCTTACGGAGGAAACCACCTGTTCTTCTACACTCTCTTCCACTAAGTTATGGGTTCTATTTCTTGAAACCGAAGCCTGTTCTTGAGATTCTTCTCCTCGCTCTGCACTAAAATCTACAATATCCACTCTTTTATTTTTTCGAATATGATCAACGGCAAGATTACGTGCTATCGTAGCCATCCAGCCTTTATGGCCGCTTCCCGGTTTATAGCTGCCTGATTTTTCCCATAAACGGATAAAGAACTCGCTGGTCACATCTTCAGCTTCCTCTTTATTGATTAGCATATTTCGTACAATCCCATATATGTAAGAAATGTACTCTTCATACACCTCTTTCAAACCATCCTTCTCACGACGGTTCATTGAAAAGATGCACTGTTCAAACCTCTCCTCCGTCACGCTGTATCCTTTCCGAATGATTATCTGGCAAGCAATGCATTACCTTAATCAGTTCCTGTCATCCTTTACATATTGTTTCAATTCATTTTCAATCATTGCCAGTGAATCAGATAAAGCCTCTAGTTGTTTGGAAAGCTGATTCTTATCATCTCTGTCCTTTTTATAGCAAATACGATGTTCCATACTGGACCAGAAATCCATGGAAAGTGTTCTAAATTGTACTTCAACAGGATAATATTCCATGGCATCTAAGGTATGAAGCGGCACTCCTAAACTAATATGATAACTTCTGTAACCACTTTCCTTGGGATTTTTCATGTAATCTTTTTCTTTAATCAAAATGAGGTCATTCTGTCTTTTTAATGATTCCACCAATTCATAAACTTCCTTTTGAAAATAACAGATGACACGAATACCTCCAATATCCATCAAATGGTCTTTGGCATTCATAACACTGTCAGTGACTCCCAGACGCTCCAGTTTATCTTCAATGCTCTTCTTTTCTTTTACTCTATGCTGCATGTGATGCATAGGTCTGCTTTCCTGGCTTGTCCGGTCATAGATATTATGATTTAGGACTTCCAGTCTTGTAAGCATCAGCTGCATAGCATCTTCATAAGGTCTGATTAGTTCATAATACTGTTCATTTGTCATTTTTAGATTACTTCCATCCTTTTTTTACATGGGTCAGGAGCCCGGTCCATAACCACCGCAGCACAATCCACTACCACCCCAACACAGATTACAGAGAATATTGGCCAGGCACAGCTTCGTGCACATGTCACCTCCGCCTGCCTGCATATTTCCAAATGGGGCACTCCTCTCCTGATACCAGGATGCACCGGATATAATTCTGTTTAACAGATTCTGATATTCCCAGTTTCCTGGATTCATGGCTACTGCTGTTTGAGCATGTTCTTTTGCTATTACATTATTTCCCAGAGAAAGATTTGCTACTGCACTGTAGTAATACCACTCAGCTGTCCTGTCTGTCATCTGGCTTAACACATTAACCGCCTCTTTATAGTATCCTGCACGTATATATGCTGCTGCAGACCGAAGATAATTGTGCTCTTCCTGTTTCTCACTATAAGCCCCGTAACTGTTACCATAATTACCAAAACCGGCAAATTCACCGTTCCTAATCTTCATGACTTCCTGATAAGCCCTTTGTATCTCTTTGAATTTTTCTTCAGCCATTTCTTTATTGGGATTATTCACATTTGCATCGGGGTGGTATCTCCGGCTTAAATTACGATATGCTTTTTTAACTTCATCATCTTTGGCATCTCTTTGAATGCCTAATACCTGATAGGGATCATTCATTTTGTTCCTCTTCTGCTTCCTTTTCTCCTATTTCAAAACGCACCCATACACCGGCGTATAAAATATTCCGCAGAATATCCACATTCTGTAGAATAGGCAATTTTTCAAATTCTTTACAGCATTCTGCTATCATCATAGTCAGAATCTGCTTGCATTCACCTTTAAAATCCGGCGTCTGGTATAATTTATATAGAGGGTTATATCTGCCTTTCTTCTTATCTTTCTCAATATCATCATAGGCATCCATAATATAAATAAATTTTCCCAGATAAAAACCCATTCTGGAAAGAATCGGTTCCCACTCATCCTCATTCATAACCAGAATATTTGCCATAATATGACCAAAATACCCCGCCATGGTATCAATATCACAGGAATTCTCACTCTCCCCTTGATCCAATTGTTCCATGGCATTGGCTATTTGATTTACTTTTTCATTGTATAAGCGGCATAAATGATCGTTTTTACTCTCCAATACCTTCATCATAAATGCGGCATTAAGCTTATGATCATCCTTCCAGTCATCCCTGCATTTATAATATGTCATCAAAACAGACATATCTGCTACATAATCTGCACATTCGTTCTGATGCATATGGCGTTTATCGAATGGATGCAGTATGCACTTGCAGGTAGAAACACTTGTCCTTGGTTCATACAGCCCTGATAAAAGCATATAGCAAAAAGTCATATCATAAGAAAGTGCAAAACGGGATACATTTCCCCCTCGCTCCTTCAAACGTTTGCACAAACCACAATAATAAGACTGATAGATGTCAAACTCCCTAAACTTCAGTTCCGCCTTATTGGCTACTATATATCCAAACATGCTGCCCCCTTCCCTAAGAACGCTTTCTAAAGGTGGTATTACACTTCTGGCAACGAATCTCTATCATTCCTCTACCTCTGGGGACTCTGATTTTCTGTTTACAGCCAGGGCAGTTAAAGATATGATATTTTTTCCATTGCTCCAGTTTTCGTTTCCAACCGGAAGGATAGCTTTTCACCTTTGCAAGAAACCTCTCATATGCACACAATTCCCGATAACGTTTTGTGGTGTTTTTGGAAAACATACGGTAATATCCATATATAAACAGAAGAAGTGTCGGAATAGAAAACAAAATCTTTCCAAATAGGATAGAGAGTATATAAAGAATCATTCCAATTGTAACCAGATGCTTCGATAGTTTATCCACACCATATCTGCCGTACATAAATCTTAATAATTTTTCTTTCATCTTTATTCCCATCTGTGTGCTTTAGCACAGCCTTTCTTAAAGCTTTCTTTCCATTCAATACCTTGTATCATAAAGGAAAAATGTGAACGAAATATGAGCAAATTCTTAAAAGGTAACAAAGGATTTATAAAAATAGAATAAATTACATAATGCATTCACTCTTCATTAAACTGTGGACAATATCAGCTCCATATTCCCGCTAAAAACAGCTTCTCCAAATCCGGCAGGTAGAATAAGATGATCTCCCTTTTTTACAATTGTTCCACCTATACTTCCTTTTCCGTCTAATACACTGACCGCCAAAAAAGGATACTTCTGATTTACTGTGGTACTCCCCTTCACTACCAGCTTAAAGACTTTGTAAAAGTCACATACAATCAACTGGTTTAGCTGGTTGATCGGTAGCCAATCAGTTTGGACCACTGCTTCGGCACTGGTCATGTCCGGTACATTAATCACATCAACACTCTGCTCAACATGTAGTGGTCTTGGTTTTCCATTTACCAGCCTTCCATAATCATAGACTCTATAAGTAATATCACTGCTCTGCTGTGTCTCTAATATCGTGAAACCACCTTCTATGGCATGTACCGTACCGGGAGCAATCTGAATAAAATCTCCCTTTTTTACAGGAATACGCCTAATCAATTCTTCGTATCTTCCCTGATGAATCAAATCTGCCAACTGTTTTCTGGACTTTGCATGATGCCCAATAATCAGAAATGCATTCGTAGGGCAATCCATGATATACCAGCATTCCGACTTTCCATTTTGGCAATTCTCATGTGTTTTCACGTATGCATCGTGGGGATGAACCTGAATACTAAGACTTTCCCTGGTATCAATAATTTTTACCAGTAATGGAAATTCCATTGCCTTAAGATTACCAAAAAGTTCCCTGTGATCTTTATAAAGCTTAGACAGTGTCATGCCCTTATAATTGCCTATACTAACCACAGCATCCCCATTGGGATGGGCACAGATTCCCCAGCACTCACCTGTGGAATCACCGGCACCTTCATAATTAAATTCATCTCTTAATTTACTTCCTCCCCATACAACATCCTTAAGATGGGGCTGTAAAAATAAAATTTCTCTCTCAGTCTGCATGACGTCTCACCTTTGCATTCACATGTACCTCGCTAAGAGCAAACTGGCTATTATACAATTCTGCATAAAAGCCTCCCTTTTCCAGCAATTCCATATGATTGCCCTGTTCTATAATATGACCATCCTTCATGACCAGAATAATGTCCGCATCCACAATGGTAGAAAGCCGATGAGCAATCACAAAGCTGGTTCTGCCCTCCATCATTCTGGCAAATGCCTTCTGAATCTGAACCTCTGTCCGAGTATCTATGGAGGAGGTTGCTTCATCTAGGATCAACATGGGGGGAAGGCAAAGCATGATACGGGTAATACATAAAAGCTGTTTCTGCCCCTGTGACAGGCCTTCTCCGTCCTCAGACAGCACGGTATCATATCTATTGGGCAACCGTTTGATGAAGCTATGGGAATGTGCTGCTTTTGCTGCTGCAATTACCTCTTCTTCTGTTGCATCAGGTTTCCCCATTACAATGTTTTCACGTACTGTGCCGGATTTCAGCCAGGTTTCCTGCAATACCATACCATAATTCTCACGCAGGCTCTTTCTGGTAATATGCCTGATATCTATTCCATCAACTTTGATGCTTCCCTGATCAACATCATAAAACCGCATGAGCAGATTGATAATTGTGGTTTTTCCGCAGCCGGTGGGACCTACTATGGCAACCCGTCTTCCCTTTTCCACATGAAGGTTTAGATTTTCAATCAGCTTCCTATCCGGTACATAGGAAAAAGCCACATTGTCTATCTCTACTCTTCCCTGTACATCCGTAAGTACCTTCACATCATCAGGTTCAGGCACCTGAGGTTCTTCTTCTATGAGTACAAAAATTCTGGCTGCACAGGCAAGAGCATTTTGAAATTCAGTAAATACACCTGATATCTCATTAAAAGGTTTTGTGTACTGATTTGCATAACTTAAAAAACAGGTAAGGGTACCTACTGTAATTTTTCCTGCAATAACAGAAATGGCGCCTGTAATGCATACACCCGTATATACAAGACTGTTCACAAAACGGGTGGCAGGATTGGTAATGGAAGAGAAAAAAATGGCCTTTAGTGAGTATCCTGCCAGTTTTTCATTAATTACATCAAAACGGGACATAGCCCTATCCTCATAATTAAATGCCTGTACCACCTTCTGATTTCCGATCATCTCATCAATGAGAGCTGTCTGTTCTCCTCTGGTTTCCGACTGCAGCTTAAACATCCTATAGGTCTTCCTGGCAATAAAGCTTGCCACAAATAAACTGACAGGTGTGATACAGACCACAACCAAGGTAATAGAAGGGCTCGCTCTGAACATAAAAATCAAAGTTCCTAAAATAGTTATGATGCCGGTAAATAGCTGGGTAAATCCCATAATCAAACCATCAGAAAACTGATCCACATCTGCAACCACGCGGCTTACAATTTCTCCGTAAGGATGTGTATCCAGATACATTAACGGAAGTATCTGCATTTTATTAAAGGCATCTCTTCTGATATCCCTAACAACATGATATGCAATACGGTTGTTGCACACACTCATAACCCATTGGGATACAGCTGTGAGTGCAATGACCACTGCCATTTTCTTGAGTATAGCGAGAATTTTCACAAAGTCTACTTTTCCGGGTTCCAAAATAGAGTCTATGGCATCACCGGTTAGTATGGGAATAAAAAGAGTCAATGTAACTGTTACAGCTGCACAAAGTATGGAGCAACACAGGAAATGCCAGTATTTTCGGATGTATTTAAGTACCTTTCCCAATGTTTCCATCTGGCCTTCTTGCAAAGCAGGTTTTTTAGTCTTTTCCATTATGCCTGCACCTCCTTACGCTGACTGGGATATTGAGAATAATAAATATCCTGATAAATTTCACAGGAAGCAAGCAGCTGGTCATGTGTTCCCACTCCAGCCACCTCACCATCATCCAATACCAGAATCAAGTCCGCACTCAAAACAGAAGAAGCACGCTGGGAGACGATAAATACTACCGGTGGCTGCTCCATACTTCCTATGGCTCTCCGCAATTTTAAATCTGTTGCATAATCCAAAGCAGAAGCGCTATCATCCAGAATCAGAATTTCAGGCTGTTTCACCAAAGCCCTGGCTATAGTAAGTCTTTGTTTCTGTCCTCCGGACAGATTCTTACCGCCCTGGCTTACAAGGGTATTCATTCCCTCGGGCTTCTGATCCACAAATTCAGCAGATTGCGAAATCTCCAATGCCTTCCTTAGCTCTTCTTCTGTGGCATCTGATTTCCCCATTAGCATATTTTCTTTAATTGTACCCTTAAACAAGGTTGCTTTCTGGGGTACCATACCAATTTTATCCCTCAGATCCTTCAGAGCATACTCATTAACCGGTATACCGTCCACATTCACGCATCCCCGAGTAGCTTCATAAAATCTGGGAATCAGATTCACTATAGAGGATTTACCGGAGCCTGTACCTCCGATGATGCCTACAGTTTGTCCACGGCTAACGCTAAAATTAATATCCGTAAGACTTTCTGCGCCGGATCCCGGATAGGTTAAGGACACGTGATCAAATTCTACTACGGTGTCCACCCTTATCTCAGTGATACCGTTTGCAGATTCCATATCAGGTTTCAGCGATAGGATTCCTTCAATTCTGTTTGCACAAGCAAGGGATTTATTCACAGTAATAATCAAATTTGCCAGCTTCACTAATTCTACCAGAATCTGTGACATGTAATTCACAAGAGCCAGCACTGCTCCCTGGGTCAGGATTCCTGTATCAACTTGAATGGCTCCTATCCACAAAAGAGCAATGAGTCCGCCATTGATTACAATATAGGTTACAGGGTTCATGATAGCTGAAATTCGTCCCACAAACATCTGCATGGCAGTCAGATTTTCGTTGCTCTCCTGAAAGGCAGCTACTTCCTCTTCCTCCTTATGAAAGGCACGAAGTACACGGACGCCTGTCAGATTGCCACGGGTAATACCTAAAACCTGATCCAAACCTGCCTGCACCTTTTTATATAACGGAATGCTTAATAACATAATGCCAAAGACGATAATGGAAAGCAGCGGAATCACTACCACAAATACCAATGCAGCCTGGACATCAATGGTAAATGCCATTACCATTGCACCAAGTACAATAAATGGAGACCGTAAAAACAAACGCAGCACCATATTTACACCATTTTGAGTCTGATTGACATCACTTGTCATTCGGGTGATCAAGGTAGAAGTTCCACAAATATCCATTTGTGAGTAGGAAAGCTTCTGAATATGGGAAAAAAGTGTATGGCGAAGCTTTGTGGCAAAACCCACTGCTGCTTTCGCAGAAAAATACTGAGCCGTGATAGAACTAATCAACCCGATGATACCCAGCAAGATCATTACAAGGCACATCCTAAAGACATAGGAATGGTCTCCGGCTACTATTCCGATGTCTACAATTCTTAAAACCACTAAGGGCACCAAAAGTTCGAAAGATGCTTCCAACATTTTAAAAAGCGGAGCTAAGACCGATTCTTTTTTATAGTCCTTTAAAAATGTCATTAATTTCTTCATTAAAAAATCTCCTTAGTTAACACACATAGCTTTATGATATACTATCAGCTATTATTTGTCTAAGGAGATTTCCATTATTCATCTATATGATTGAAATTTCACCATCAAAAACATAGGTCGCAGGGCCTGTCATATACACCAGGTTTTCTTTCCTGTCCCAAAAAATCTCCAATTCCCCTCCCAGTAATCTTACAGTAACCTGCTCTTCAGTAAGACCATTCAGTATACAGGCTACTACCGTAGCACAGGCACCGGTTCCACAGGCTAACGTTTCTCCTGTACCCCTTTCCCATACCCGCATCTGTACGGTATGACGATCTATAATTTTTACAAATTCTGTGTTGATACGCTTGGGAAAGCGTTCATGATTTTCAAAATAAGGTCCTATTTTGTTTATTTCCAAATCCTCCACATGATCCATAACAACAACTGCATGGGGATTTCCCATGGAAACGCAGGTCATACGATATTCATTTCCCTTCACCGTAATGGTTTCATCTATTACCTTTTCATTCTCTGATTTTACAGGTACATTCATGGCAATCAGTTCTGGAGCACCCATATTTACCTTTACCAGAATTACCTTTTTATCCTGAATAGCAAGGCACAATTTCTTTATTTTACCAGCACTAATAATGCTGATTTTCTTTTTATCTGTAAGTCCTTTATCATAAACATACTTTGCAACACAACGGATTCCATTGCCACACATCTCAGCTCTGCTTCCATCGGCATTATACATTTCCATTTCGAAATCTGCATCTTCTACGTCTGTAGGATTGATAAAAATAACTCCATCCGCACCTATTCCAAAATGTCTGTCACTTAGACGCCTCACAATTTCAGGTTTTTGTTCTACACTGATCTGTTCCTTGCTTCCGTCTATATAAATATAATCATTGCCACAGCCATGCATTTTTGTAAATTTCATAGATAATCCTCCCTTATATCAGTAGTATATCAGCAATATTATTCCTATTAAACATAATTTCAGCAATGTGACTATGCAAAAAATGCTACTATTCAGCTTTCATCATGGTAAGGGAATTGTTAATCATCATTTGATCACTTGAAATTAAGGAAAATATAAAAATTAGAAAAATAAGTCATATCAGTATCACTGTAATATAAACTAGACTCCTGCACAACTACTGACATGCCTATCTTTTCATTCTCCCCATAAAATGTTGCTTCTTCCTGCGTGAGTTCCTTATCTTCGACAGCATAACTTTGATATCTGTCGAATATTTCTTTCGTATCAAATACAATCAGCTCATTCTTATTTTCATCCGATAACACTAGTTCAAAGTTATCTTTTATCTTTCTTTTTTCAAGTGTATACTGTATTCCATCATGTGTTATTGCACAGATGAGAGGTTTCATGGTCTCGTTTGAATTTATATAAGTATGTGCCATATATTCGAAATCAGTTAGTTGAATTGCTTCCTGTTCTCCCAGAAAAACTGTCACAGACCTGTTCTTATCAATTACAGCATCATATTCATAAAATCCAAAGGTATTATAAAAATCTTCATATACATCAAAATCTTTCGGCATCCAGCTTATTTTTTCCGTATATTTCATTCTTTCAAGATATTGTACCGCTGAAATAATCTGGTACTTATCGTCATTAGAAATTGTTGATACCTTACTAATCTTATTACCTTTTAACATTCCATTTTTCACAAGTACCTGTTCAAGTACATTTTGCTGACTCAATTTACTGATTGTAAATGCATCCACAGGCGGTATGATAGAAAAAATCAAAAATCCAATTAATAGTCCTGCAACAATACCATTTTTTTCTACTTTCCCGAGACTTAGTACCACTCCAGCAGTTACTGCAAAGATTCCGAACAGTAATACAAAATACCCTGTATGGGTGAACCCTGTCGCTAGAATACTAAGAATTGATGAAGCAATCTGAAATAGTACAATTGGTATCATAACTTTAGGGAAAATTGTCCTAAAAAAGGAACAAAACTTATTATCTAATCTACTTGATAAAATACTAATCAAAATGATTGCAACGGCGTATGAAACAAGCATAGGTTCTAACAGATTATTTGTCCAAAACTCTCCTCTTACATTTCGAGCAATATAAATGATCAAAATCAAAGTAAAGATCTCAGCAAGTGGAATAATAATATAGGAAATTAAAATTTCAAGAAATCGGGAACAACCAGCTGCCTTTTTTATTTTTTCAGCCTGTCCGCTGCCATCTTCCGCAACCTGCTCTTTTCTACCCGGATAAACTGGTATCTGCGAAATAAAAAATAAAGGTGTAAACATAGCAAAAACCCAAGTAGCACTATACCCATAAAATTTGCTTCCAATTGGGTAAATCAAATTCTGAATTGCTGACAAAATCAAACTAATTCCACCATATAAAACTCCTGCATAAAATACAGATACAAAAAATGATTTAAACATAATCATAAAACTTTCGTTAAAACTTACCCTGCTCTTAATGGAAGGAACCAGGATATATGCAAAAAATAATGCAAGCAATGCTGCCCCAGTCCTAATCCTCATTTCGAGACTTAATTCTGGCGCTGCAAGCAACAAATAATAATAGCACAATATTAATACAAATCCTGCCAGATACATGAAAATCCTGATTTTTTGCTTTATAAAATATCTCTCATAGATCATTTGTATCACTGCGCAAAAAATCGCTCCTACTGCACAGGTTAATAGTTGCTTTTCATATTCCACTTCTCTATAAATGGAAACTGTATTAACAATCGTGCCCAAAAGTAGAAACATACAAGTACATGGATATCGTGTTATTGCTCCTGAAAGATCATATACTCTTCCCACTAATTTCTTTGTCATACTCATAGATACCATTCCTTTCTAAAAAATAAAAAACTGCTTCATGATGCATAACTATACATGCTTATTTTATTCAGGCAACTCCACCAAGTTTCAAAACACAGTGATAAATAGCGTCACTCATGCATATGGTATATAAAAGAAAAACGCAGGGATATCCAATGAGTTCTAAAACTAAAATTGTAGTGCTCCACTTGAAGGAGCTAATATACACAGGAATCTTTGTTGTATTGGGTATTTTATTTATCGTCCTGTTAATCATTATGTTTATTCCTAATGACAAAAAGAAAGCCTCTAATAAAAATGCGGAAGCCACAGAAACATCTTACATACCTGGCGTGTATACTTCTTCCCTGATTTTGAGTGATCACATTATCGACATAGAGGTAGTGGTAGATGAAGACTACATTTCCTCTATAAGACTGGTAAATCTGGATGAAGCTATCACTACTATGTTTCCACTGATACAACCTGCCTTTGATTCTATAGCACAACAGGTTAGTGAAAAACAATCCCTAGAGAACATTACTTATTCCGATGACAGTAAATACACCACTTTAGTCTTGCTTCAAGCTGTCCGGACGGCACTTGACAAGGCAACTGTAACCTTCGACATAGAAGAAGGCATCCTTCCCTAAAAGGATGCCTTCTTTTCAATTGATCTATCCGTCCATTTGCCTATCTCTTCTATACGCTTAAATTCTCTACCTGTTCCATCCAAAGAGCAGCACTTGCATCTGAGGGCATACGTAAATCCCCTCTGGGGGAAACAGCCACGCTACCCACTTTAGGACCATCCGGGAGGCAGGAACGTTTAAACTGCTGGCTGAAAAATCTGCGATAGAATAATTTCATCCACTTGAGAATTTCTTCCGGGGTATATTGTCCTTCAAAGGATGCTTTTGCAATACGATACAGCTTAGCAGGTGCAAAACCACACCTTAGCATGTAGTACAGGAAAAAATCATGGAGTTCATAAGGGCCTATCAATTCCTCCGTACATTGTGAAATCACACCATTAACAGGTGGTAGAAGTTCCGGGCTTACCGGTGTATCTAGTACGTCTAATAATATTTCTTCTAATTTCCTGTTTTCACAGGTATCTGCATAATAATGAACCAGATGACGTACTAAAGTCTTAGGTACTCCTGCATTCACCCCATACATGGACATATGATCTCCATTGTAGGTAGCAAATCCCAAAGCAAGTTCGGACATATCTCCGGTGCCGATCACCAATCCATTCTCTTTATTGGCAACATCCATCAAAATCTGGGTTCTTTCCCGTGCCTGTCCATTTTCAAAGGTAACATCATGCTCTTCCATATTCTGATCTATATCACGAAAATGCATGGTTACAGCTTCTTTGATATTGATCTCTCTCAAAGAACAGCCCAGTGTTTTGGAAAGTCGGCAGGCATTTTCATACGTCCTGTTGGTAGTACCAAAGCAGGGCATGGTAATGGCAAGAATATTCTCCCTGGGTAAATTCAGCATGTCAAATGTACGAACTGTAACCAGTAAAGCCAAGGTGGAATCCAGTCCTCCGGATACACCGACGACTGCCTTCTTACAGCCTGTATGCTCATATCGCTTTTTCAATCCATAGGACTGTATCGATAAAATTTCATTACATCTTTTATCCCTTTCAGTGGGATCGGTTGGTACGAAAGGCATACAGCCAAAGGTCCGATCCAGCTTCGTTTCTTCACAGGTAAGCTGGAAACTAACCACTTGATATTCATGCTTCAGCACAGTATAAAAACTGGACATTCTACGCCTTTCCATACTGATTCTGCCAACATCAATATCAGAGTATAGATTCTCACAGGCAAATCTCTTAGCCTGTGCTAAAACAGTGCCATTTTCCGCAATGATATTATGTCCGCCGAACACCAGGTCCTGGGTTGACTCCCCTTCCCCGGCTGATGTATAGATATATGCTGCCAGAAGTCTTGCACTGGCGGATTTCACCAGCATCTCCCGATAGACATCCTTACCTATGGTCTCATTAGAAGCTGAAAGATTCACAATAACAGTAGCACCAACCAAAGCATGTGCCGTACTAGGAGGATCCGGCACCCATAAATCTTCACAAATCTCACATCCTATCACAAGTCCTTTAACATTATCAGCCTTAAATACTATATTACAGCCAAAGGGAATTTCCTTATGGTCTATATACACCTTAGAAACATTCTTTTCTCCAGGAGAAAAATACCTGCCTTCATAAAACTCAGCATATGTTGGAATATGCATCTTGGGAATTATTCCTAGAATTTTACCATCCTGCAATGCTGCTGCCACATTATATAGTTTACCTTCCTTTTCAAAAGGCAATCCTACAAATACAAGACTGTCATGTTCCTTGGTGAAATAGGCAAGTAACTTCAATTGTTCCAGAGCTTCTTCCACCAATAACTCCTGTAAGAAAAGATCCCCACAAGTATAGCCTGTAATACAGAGCTCCGGAAATACAATAATCTTCGCTTTTTTCTCATAAGCCTCAGTAAGCTTAAGTTTGATCTGTTCGCTATTGTACTTTGGATCTGCTACTTTGATTTTAGGTGTTAATGCGGCAACTTTTACAAAACCCTGTTCCATTTTTCCTTCTTTCTCCAGCTTAAGCTTGCCGGAAACCGTTGCTAGTCCTTTTTTTTACAAGATACCTATTCGACTCGCTATCGCTCTCAGTTTCATGGATTTTAACTCTTCCACTGTAAAGGTATAGTTGGTATTACAGAAGTGACAATTTACTTCGATGTCTTTTCCATCATCTATCATATCCTGCAAATCTTTTTTTCCCACACTGATAATAGCCTTTTCTACCCGCTCTCTGCTGCAGCTGCAGGAAAATTGAATTGGCATGGTATCTGTAATTTGCACCTGTAACCCATCCAGTATTATGGCTAAAAGCTGCTCCGGTGTATTCCCATCCTCTAAAAGTGTTGTGACAGAGGTTACTTTATTTAAATTTTCTTCTAGTTTTTCAATGGCGCTTTCTTCTGCAAATGGCATCAGCTGAATGATAAATCCACCTGCTTGTTTTACTGTATTATCCTTTTCCATCAGGACTCCCAGTCCCACTGAGGAAGGAACCTGCTCTGAAACAGCAAAATAATAGGTCAAATCTTCCGCAATTTCGCTGGTCTGTAGGTTGGTCTGTCCGGAATAAGGCTCCTTTAAGCCCATATCCTTAATGACTCTTAAAGTTCCTTTTCCAACTGCACCTGCTACATCCAATTTACCTTTTGCATTGGCCGGTAAAATCACATCAGGGACATTGGCATATCCCTTCACATTTCCCTTAGAATCTGCTGTTACCGTAATTCCATTCACCGGTCCATCGCCATTTATGATCAGGGTTATTAAATCCTGATCCCCCTTTAACATACAACCCATCATACATCCTGCTGAAAGTAATCTTCCTAATGCCGCTGTGATTACCGGACTGGTGTTATGGGTACTTCTTGCCTTTTCTACTAAATCCCTGGTTGTACAGGCAAATGCACGGATCTGGGCATTTGCTGCAGTCGCTCTTACTAAATAATCTGCCATCGTTAAGCCTTCCTCTTGTTTCCTTATGATGATAATAAGTATGTATCTTGCTAATCACCTGCTAAATCATTTTCTTCCTGCTTTTGGCTACTACATAGACTCTTTCGCTGGTTTCACTCACTTCCTGATGGGTATCTGCATCCAATATCAGCTCTGCATGTAATCCGGCTTCTTCCACCAGCCTCTTCATCTGTTCCACTGTATAGCCCTTTTGATAATGAGTCTCTGAAAACTTACGAAAGCAATCTTCATCCTCATCCTTTTTTACAAAAACAGTCACTTCATACTCGTTGATTTGCTCTTCTTCATGATAATAATTGTCCCAGATAAAACTACACTCATCCCGGTTTTCTGCTATAGTAGTATCACCAATTACCTGGGCATATTTATACACCGTATTAAAATCAAAAATAAAAATACCTCCGGGAAACAAATAATTACTCACCAGTCTAAAAACCTGAAGCAGCTCTTCTTCGGACAAAATATAGTTTAAGGAATCACACACACTGAGGACAGTTCCAACGGTACTATACAGTTCAAAGCTTCTCATGTCCTGTAGCAGATATAATATTTCCTGACCGGAGCTCAGTTTCTTCTCCATAGCAATGTCAAGCATGTCCTGGGAATTATCTATCCCAATCATATCATAACCTGCCTCGGAAAGCATTTCTGTTAAAGTGCCCGTTCCGCATCCCAAGTCTACGACCAGATTCCTTTCCGATTCCAAAACATCCTCCTGTAAGGAATGTTTTCCTGCAATGGGTTTTGATATACCATATTGTGCAATGATTTGTTCTACAAAAGAACACCACTGCGCGTAGGGTGTTTCATCCATAAATGTATCATAAACATATGCAAAATCTGAATAAGCTTCCAAATCTACTCCTATTCTCCAAGCTTCATGGTAATAAAGTACTTTGGTTATCTCCTAACAGTCTGATACAATTTCTTGCAATGCATGCAGTAATTTTTCCATCTGTTCATCTGTACCAATGGATATACGCAGATATTCTGATATTCTGGGCTTATTCCAGTGCCTCACATATATTTTTCTTTTCTTTAGTTCCTGGAAAATCTGCTCTCCTGATAAATGTTTATGGGAAGCAAAGATGAAGTTGGTCATGGAATCGGAAAATACAAAATCCAGTTTTCTTAACTCCTCTTTGACTCTTTCCCTGGTTGCCATAATCCTTAAATTACACTCCTTAAAATAAACATCATCTCTTACTGCTTCTACTCCAAAGCATTGGGCAGTCCGGTTCATAGTATAGGAATTAAAGGAAAATTTGGCATCATTCAGATATTGAATCAGTTTTTCATTACCCATAGCAAATCCAATACGCATACCAGCCATGGAACGAGACTTGGAAAATGTCTGTACCACTAGTAGATTTTCATATTTATCCAGCAAAGGCCGACAGCTTGTGCCGCCAAAATCAATATAGGCTTCATCCACGATCACCACTACATCAGGATTGGATTTTATGATTTCTTCAATTCGATCTACGGATGTAAACACACCGGTTGGTGCATTGGGATTGGCAATAATAATACCACCATTCTCTTGTTTATAATCCTCAACGCTAATCTCGAAATTTTCATTTAATGGACATACCCTGTAAGGAATTCTATATAGTTCTGCCCATACATCATAAAAGGAGTATGTAATATCCGGAAAAAGAATAGGTTTTTTTGAGTTAAAGAAAGTCAGAAACGCCATTGATAAAACATCATCAGAACCTATCCCTATAAAGATCTGTAAAGGTTTGAGATGGTAGTAAGCTGCTAGTTCTTCCGTCAGATTAGTGGAATCTGTATCGGGATACAAGCGAAGTGTATCATAATCAAACTCCTGTATCAGTTTTTTCACACCAGGTGCAGGAGAATATGGATTCTCATTGGTGTTTAGTTTAATAATATCCAAATCCTTTGGCTGTTCACCAGGTACATAAGGAACAACTTTTCTAATATTCTCTTCCCAGCGCATATGCTTCTCCCATCTCAAACGATGACTCATAGTTTTCTAAACAAATATTTTATCATGACTAAAGTACAAAGTCCACACATTCTTCCAATGGTTGACGTAGCTTGTGTTCCTCACTTTGCAGCACGATATCCATTTTTTTATATTTCTTTACCAGTCCTTTATGAATGAGTAAACGATATCTTGGCGTCTCTGCTTCATCCAGTAAATAATCCGGCAGAAATAGTGTAAATTCCTTTTTGCTTTTTTTCAAACGAAGCAATCCCAATTTTCTGAATTCCTCCCCGCCATTGTAGCAATACAAAAATACCGTCTGTATCCATAGTTTTTTGATGAGCCAAAGAATACTGAACGTAATGAGAATAATCCCTGCAGCGCTTCCGCCATACCCTTCAAAAAAAACACTTAAGGAATGTGTCCATGCACTTTTAGCTGTTTCAGGTTCCTCGATTTGCTGCTGCGTAAGATCGGCATACATGGCCGCCTTCTCCTCATGGAGATCTGCCCCGGATGCTTTAGCAGGTACCACATTTTTCTCCTTCATTCTGTAAATAGTAACTTCCCCATCTTTCTCTTTGTTTCCTTTGGTTCTCACTGAACTTGTACCAGAGTCTGTACTGCTTTGTACATCCTCTTTTGCAGAACGGGTTTTACTCTTCTTCTCCACACTTTTTTTAGAGCCATCTTGGGAATTATTTGTTTTCGCTTCTGCTGATGCAGTTTCTGCCGGACTGGTTTGAGGTGTGGAATTTGTGACTGTTGAAGTAGGTGTAACAGTGGGTGTCTGCGTGGGCGCAGGTGCAGGGGTTGGGGGAGGTGGTGGTGGGTAAGCAAAATCACTTCGCTTAACTGTTTTAGTTGCTGTATTACCTGCTTTATCTCTGACCATGCAAACCACATCCAACCCATCCACAACCGTAAATTGGTAACTATTGCTATAGGAACTTCCGCCATCAAAGGAAAATGCCATTTCTGCAAGACCACTTTCTGCATCACTTGCATCTATTGTAACTTGTATGGAATTCTGTGTCATATTTCCTGTATCCCCGTTGATGGTAGTGATAACAGGTGGTGTTTTATCAATATAATGGACTGATATATCTGCTGTAACAGTCTGCCCTGCACTATTTACCGCATCAACTGTATATGTGCCATTCTCCCCCACTCGCTTTTCTGTACCATCCCAGCTAAAAGAAATACTGTTGTTTGTTATGTCTTGATTTAACATATTAGTGCTTACACTCAGCAATACATCCTGGTTTGTCCAACTATCATCTGCTGTGATTCTGATACCTGTTGTCTTCTGTCCATCAGGGATATTACATGTCAGCTGCTTCGTCAAATATGTATGATCACCGTACGGTGCACAGGTCCACGTTGAATGAACGGTACCACAAATAGTACATTGGGTAAATCCATTTTCCTGCCATGAGGTATTAACGACCGAACAATAACAATTATCGGCTTCCACATTATGCTTGGTAGTTGTACCACAGGAATGGCAATGGAAGTCTGCATATTCCTGTGCATGTCTGCTGGTATGATTGTTGCTACAGCTTACAGAAACATGTGTGTAGCAGCTGTCATTGTGCGTATGTGTAAAAAAAACTTCTTCGCCGGTATTCTGACCTGCACAGGTATATAGAACAGCGTAATAAAATACACCAATGAATACCGAGATGGAAACGAATAAAACGAGTAAATAATTCTTGTTTTTTCCCATAAAAAAACCTCCTAAATTGAATGATGAACATATGTAAAGAGAAATTTCTTTACATCATTCGCTTTTCATTCAATTCAACAGGTTGTGTACTGCTATACTAACATGGTTTCCCCGTTTTGACCATTGGTGTCTTTTCACAAGATTGAACCATTCTTTTTCTAACAGATTCACCAACTAAACGATTGGCAGGTATCACTCATTGTTTATTCTCTGCCTCCTTTAGATAAGTCATAGCATCTTCGGGTAATCCCATTTTTTCATAACACTCTGCCAATTTCAGAAGCGTACCCTTCCCTTGTACTTTGGTACTGAGCACAGCCTGGGTTTCATAGCAGGCATTATAATACCAAAGGGATGCTTCCTTATAGTCACCCCTGCCCAAATAGTAATCTCCTAACTCATGGCAGATTTCAGAACAACCTCCACTTGCCATCACCTTCATGGCATATTTAAAGAATTCTTCTATATCCTTATTTCTTCTGGCCGATGCACTGGTAACAAGACATGCTTCCATAATCTCATCCATATCCCTTTGGATATCTTCACAAGCCTCTTTAAAGTAGGTACCTGCCTGAATGATGTCCGCATCCGTACCGGAAATGAAAAGTTCTTTCGCATACATATTCTGGAGGCGCTTTGACAAACGCTCTCCTTTCCTAATCAGACGCTGAAAAGCAGCAATATCCCTTGAGGCATGAGATACTTCCGGCATATGCGTAATCACAATTTCACTATTATAAATAACAGGTGTGATTCTTATTGTTTCATGGATGGGTGCTTCCCAGATAAATTGGCGCACTCTTCTAAAAAGTTTGGGTCTGTATTCCTCATTGAAGTTATATACTGTGCCAAATTGAAGTTGATTTCCATATTTCATTTGCACAATTTCAATCTCTGGCAATAAGGTTTGCTTTAACAACAGAAATTCTTTTCTGTTCGCCTGATCTAACACTTCGTCTGCATCAACAGAGTAAATATATTCCTGGGTTGCCATGGAAAATGCATAATTTCTTGCAGCCGAGAAATCCTCCACCCATGGAAATTGATAGAGTTTTACATGGTGATACTCTGATGCGATTTGCATTGTGGCATCTGTGGAGCCAGTGTCCACAACTATGATTTCTTCTACTAAATCATAAACTGAATCCAAACAACGTTTTAGCGTTCGTTCTTCATTTTTCACAATCATACAAATGCTTATAGATATCATAAAACCCTCTTTTCTACCGTTTCTGATTACTATATCGGCAGACAAAAGAGGGTTCTTTAGCTTATTTACATCATTTTACTGACTATGACATCTTCAACATCCTGTTTTGAAATACCTAATACTATGGCAAGTTCTCCACATAAGTTATCCTCTGCCAGCTTAATATACTTACTATCCACAGCTGTAACCTTATGTCCCTTCTCTAAACGTTTCTTTTTACGGAAGTATATAGTTTTCCACAATCTGACCCATTCCGTACAGTTATTAGACATCATACACTCACGATATTGGGACTCGGCTGCCTTTTCTTCCTTTATAGTAATTACCTGTATCATAGGGATAGAAGATACTAAATCGTCAGCCTCTTCCCTCGAGATTACCTTTCGCATTGAGGATTGTAAGGTATCTACAGGTATATAGATTGTTGAAGCTCCAGCATAAACCGGCTTGAGAATATAGTACTTCCGATTTTTATCAACCCCACCAATACTTAATGATGTAATATCATTGACTTGGCAGACTCCATTGTTTCCACATATTACATATTCACCTATTTTAAACACGTTGACAATACCTCCTATAGTTCTATAATAGCAGATTTTGAGGTAAATGTCAGCGATTTTGTCAACAAATATAAATTTTGTGCATACTGTCTACACTTTAAGGACGGTCATTCGTGTACTTTTAGTCACTTTCCGTAGTCTGGTTTCCTTCTGGAATTTGATTATCATCCACATTGGGACCAACATCGGATATCTGGCGTCCTTCCTGATTCATGTGATACTGTTCACGGTATATCAATTCTGATACAGGCACAAATGAAAATCCCTTTTCCTTCAAAGTCACAATCATGGTTTCCAGGGCATCAGCAGTGAATTTGGCCCCATTGTGGCATAGAATGATAGAATGCCAAACTATATAACACACCATACTAAACTGCTACACAGACAAATGGGATTACAGTTGCCGGAAATCCTTTATAATCTCCTTTTTTGCTTATTCGTCCAATAATAAAATAATCTATTGTTGTTCCAAGAAAAATCATCATAAATGCCACAACATATGACCACAATTTGTTTGATACATTCCATATGTCAGCAATCCACATTGCGTAATAAAAGTAATCACCTATTCCACGTGTAGGTATTAGCTCATTTCCCTTTCCTTTTCCATACACGATAAGTTTAGACATAAAATGAACATTTTACTGCTGAAATCAAACCATTCACAAAAAGTCTCTCTTTTTTGTATTTAATAAAAAAAGCATTGATTACCACAAAACCGCCTCCAAGAATACCAACTGCTGTCAGCAGTTCTTCCGGGGCAAAATATATGGCAAGTATTACAAGTATACCGTAAATAATCGTATAGATAATGGAATATTTAATTGACTGAACTAATCGGTCACGTTTATTCTGTTCCTTTACCATTAGCTCCTCCTAAATTTCCTGTAATGTACACCATTCATTGCATAAACCGTATGATATGTTGAGCCCAAAAATATATTCTGGCTCTGTATAGTGGCTCAGTTGTCAAGACAAAAATCTAAGATTTCTATAATGAACTGATATGGTTGATAAGTGACAAGGAACATGGGGAGGATTGTGGAACACTCCCCCAATCCATATATGCATTAAGCTACATATGGCAATAGCA
>DATERV010000037.1:0-5836 GCA_035271185.1 Lachnospiraceae bacterium
GGAAGCAATTGTTAGCGATGCCGGTAAAGATGCTGTGGCGCGCAATGTGAAGAGTGTTAGCAAATACAAGATTAAGGTTGAATTTGGAGATGCTCCCATGGAAGACCTGATGGTTTCCTACATTGACCGGAAGGCATCGCTAAAGTTTAGATGATTTAGATATTTTGATTATAGACTTTGGATTACGATGAGAAACAGGAGGATTTGATAGATGGGAATGAAGAAACTTGACCAGTACAGAACGGGAATGTATTTAAGACTTTCATCAGGAGATGATGACCGTGACGGTAAGGGAAAGATAGATAGTAACAGTATTACGAATCAGAAGCTTCTGGTGGAAGATTTTATGAAGAACAGACCGGAATTCAAGCTGGCAGAGATTTTTATAGATGATGGTTTTTCTGGTAGTAATTTTGAAAGACCTGGATATCAGAAGATGATGAAGGCAGTGGAAGCTGGAAATCTTGACTGCATTATTGTAAAGGATTTATCCAGAATTGCCAGAGAACATATTGGCGGGGATGAACTGATTCTAAAGACCTTTGATAAGTATGGAGTAAGATTTATTGCAATAACGGATAATTTTGACAGTCTGACAGCAGATCATGGGGAGAAACACATTATTGTACCCATGAAAAATCTGATTAACGACAATTATTGTCATGATATATCAACAAAGGTTCGTTCCAGTCAGCAGGTGAAAAGAGCCAATGGAGAGTTTGTGGGAGCATTTGCACCATATGGATATGCCAAGGCAGATGAGAATAAGAATCAGCTTGTTCCAGATGAATATGCAGCAGTTATTATACAGGATATTTTTGCAAAGAAGTTAGCGGGAATGAGTGCTTCAGCCATTGCAAATGAGCTTAATTCCATGGGAATATTGTCGCCGGCAGCCTATAAGAAAAAATCTGGGCAGAAATATTCTACCAGTTTTCAGAGTGCGGGCGATTCCAAGTGGTCAGCGCAGACCGTTGGGCGGATTCTAAAAGACGAAGTCTACGTGGGGGTTCTGGCACAAGGCAAACGAACAAGGATTAATCATAAGGTGAAGAAGGAAGTTCTGGTTCCAAAATGTGACTGGATTATTATTGAAAATGCCCATGAGCCAATAGTTTCTAAGGCAGATTTTAATGCAGTACAGATACTTATGAGTCGCGATACGAAAGCTATAGCCGGGCAGAAAGAAGCCTATATGTATGCAGGACTGTTATATTGTGGCGATTGTGGGATGAGCATGGTCAGACGCTCTTATCTGTACAGAGGGAAGCCAGTGGTCAATTATATCTGTTCCAATTATAACCGCAATGGGAAAGATAATTGTAACAGACATTCCATCAGAGAAGAGGTTTTGGATGAAATTATCCTTGGACAGTTACAGATTTATATGGATAACATGCGAGACTGTGAAGCACTAGTGGAACATCTGGATGAGCTGAATGTAAATTATGATGAAGCGGTGGCACATGATAAGGAAATCGCAGGTTTAAGAGCTGAATTAACAAAGTATGCTGCCTTGAAAGCTTCTCTATACAATGATTTACGGGAGGGAATAATTACGAAAGAGCAGTTTGCCAGGTACAGGGAAACCTACACTGGAAAAGAAGTAGAGCTGGAGACTGCGATTCAGAAACAGGAGAAAATCATTCATAGTATTTATCATAAAGGTCTTGCTGTTGCAGATGATCTGGCAAAATTTCGTGAGAATTTCAGAATCAAAGTATTGGACAGACTGGTTCTTGTAACTTTTATTGACAGGATTTTGGTTTATGATGACACAGTAGAAATCATATTTAAATACAGCAATGAAATGGAGAAAGTAGCAGGAATTGTCCAGACTGCCAATGAGTTATTGGAACAGGAAGTTCTGGAAGCAGATGCAAAGATCGTTGATGGAAATTATGTCATTGAACTAAGGGAGGTTTGCTAGAATGGCACGAAAAGCCGGAAGGTTTAATGCGGTAGCTGTTAATGCTGTAGTGACCGATGATGTTCAGGCAGTAGAGACAAGAACCTATCGGACAGCACTTTATGCCAGATTATCCGTGGAACTTAAGATGAAGCCATCGGACTCCATTGCAAATCAGCTAGCCATAATGCGTGACTATACAAAGGATAGAGCAGAATTTACGGATACTTTTGAGTACATTGATAACGGAGTATCTGGTACCAGCTTTGACAGACCGGCATTTCAACAGATGATGGAAGATGCCAGGGCAGGGAAAATCAATTGTATCATGGTAAAGGATTTGTCCCGATTTGGAAGAACCTATATTGAATCGGGCAATTACATTGAGACGATTCTGCCATTTCTGGGAATCCGGTTTATTTCCGTTAATGACCATTTTGATTCGGAAGAAGGATTTAACCAGAATAAATCATTGGAGATATCCCTAAAGAATCTTGTAAATGATATGTATACCAAAGATATTTCCAAACGAGTCGCCTGTAGCAGAAGAATGGATATGGAAAAAGGCAAATTTGTAGGAAGCAATGCACCATATGGATATCTGGTAGATTCCAACGATCCACTACGAAAATATGTGGTGGATGAACAGGCTGCACAGGTGGTTCGACAGATCTTTGCCATGGCACTTGAGGGAACTAATTTACGCAGTATTTCAAGTGCTTTGCAAAGCTATCGTCTTTCAAGCCCTGGTGAATATCTGAAAACAAAAAATCTTTATCATTCCAATGAAAAAGACGCAAAACCGTGGTACATCGGCACTATTTCAACGATACTGTCCAATCAGGCTTATATTGGAAATATGGTCCAGGGGAAGCGAAGAACGAGGTTGAGTGAGAATGAGAAACAGCATTTTACAGATAAGAATGAATGGATCATTGTTGAAAATACCCATGAGCCCATTATTGATAAAGAGACCTTTTATGCGGTAAGGGATTTATTTGCAAAAAAGGTAGAAGAAAGTGCCTTTTCCTCAGAACGGGGTAAGAATATTCCTATGAAAGCAGATATTTTTGATGGAATTATTTATTGTGGTGTTTGTGGGAAGAAAATTCCCATGATGTCCAGATTGGTTGACCGGAATGGGAAAATGAAACGACAGTATTTTTATCAGTGTCGTTATAACTATGATGCAGGCGGAGATAAGAAATGTGTTGGTTCCTGGCTGGAAGCAGATCTGATTCAGCTGGTATATGATGCATTATCATTTCAGATTGCAATGCAGTACGAAAAGGCAGATGCCATGGTGGATGAGATGAATGAAGTGTTAGGGAAAACCATGGCTGCTTTTGATCTCAAGATAAAATCATTGGAAAAACGAATTGAGAAAATTGAATACAGTGAAAGCAAGTCATATGAAGCCTATGTTCTGGGAGAGATGACAAAGCAGGAATTATCCCGGTTACAACAGAAAAATGCAAAGGAAATTGCTGGTTTCAGAGGGCAGATTGTCGATGAAACGGAGAATAAGACCAGAGAGAAGAAAAAGCTGGAAAAGGAAATTCGTTGGTGGTCAGCGGCATCCTGCATGAGAGGCAAGGCATCCTTGAGCAGAGAGATAATAGAAGCAATGATTTCCCGTATTGAACTGTTTCCCGATAAGAATATTCGTATTTCCTACAATTTTAAAGATCCGCTGGCAGAGGAGCGGGAAAAATACAGAAGGGAGCACGCTTAAGATGGAGCAGATAGCAATTTATATGAGACTATCCAAGGAAGATAATTTTATGGCAGATGAAAGCAATAGTATCAGTAATCAGCGTAAATTTATCTGTTCTTTTATCAATAAGGACAGTGATCTTAGAAAAATGAATATCGTAGAATTCATAGATGATGGGTATTCAGGCAAGAACATGGAAAGACCCCAGATGCAGAATATGTTAGAACTGATCAAAAGGCAGCAGTTTTCCTGTGTTATTGTTAAGGATTTCTCCAGATTTTCAAGAGATCATATCGTTCAGGGAAAATATATTGAGCAGATATTTCCGTTCATGGGTATTCGATTTATCTCTATCAATGATAATTATGACAGTAAGAATCACATTGGCGGTATTGGAGAGATTGATATTTCCTTTAAGACGTTGCTCTATGATTTTTACAGTGAAGATTTATCGGAGAAGGTGAAAACTTCTCTAAAGACAATTCGGAGCAATGGGAATTATGTTGCGGCTTATGCACCATATGGATATGTGAAAAGCCCAGAGGATAAACACCAGCTGGTGATTGATGAGGTGGCATCCAAAATTGTAAAGCGGATTTTCAAAGAGTATAAAGCTGGGATTTCCATGTATAAGATTGCAAGAAATCTGAATGACGATGGAATCGTATCACCGGGAATTTATATTGCTGAAATGGAAGGGAATGAGCAGATGCTTGCCAGATACAAACAAAGGAAACCACTTTGGAATACAGTAGCTATCATGCGAATTTTGGATAATGAGCAGTACACTGGAACATTGGTGTATAACCGTTATGAGAGTAAGGAAGTTGGAGCCAGAAGATGTGTGACTCTTCCAGAAGAGGAATGGAAACGGGTAGAAAACTGCCATCCGCCTATTATATCAAAGAAGGACTTTTTGAAAATTGTAGAACTTCGGAAAGTAAATACAAAGTGCTTTACCGATGGAAAACGTCATGCAAGGCATTGTCTTGTAGGTAAGATGAAATGCGGCGATTGTGGACATACTCTTGCGCATACTTACAGCGGTCGCCCGAAGTACTATTGCAATAAGAAGTATCTAGACCAGTGCAGTGGGGACTGTAGGATGAGTATTCTGGATGCTGATATTGAAGAAGTGCTTCTTGGTATGCTTCAGCAATATGCAGACTTATTGGTGGATTCCAGGTCTGTGATAGATGTGCAGCGTTCTAAGAATAAGGAGCGACTTGCTACAGCTGAGAAACATCTAGCTGATATGGAACGCACAATGACACTTTTGCAGCAGGATCTCCGTGCAAGTTATGAAGCATATAAAACGGATGTGACAGATAAAGATACTTATCTGGAGCAGAAGAAAATGTATGAGCAGATGATGGAGAAAATGAAGGAGAATATTGAAAAACAGAAGGCTGCGGTGAGACGGATTACGGATATGGATGTACCGGAGGCAGCGGGTTTGGAGATGCTAGCTGGGAAGATTCAGCTGACGAAATTGACGAAGGAGATTGTGGATACTTTTGTGGAGGAGATTGTTTTGTTTGGAGAGGAGAGGTTGGAGGTGCGGTGGAAGTTCAAGAATTGCATGACAATACTTTAGCTTAGACGACAAATGTCGGAAATATAATTGAAAACACACTGGAAAAGATATATACTTTTTGTAATCAAATAGAATGTCGATAAGCATATTTTTAAAAAGAACGAGTTAGAGGATTATTTTCAGCTGTTTAAAAGAGAAAAATCAACTTGTGGGAGGAAAAGACAGTGGAATATATTGATTGGAAAGAAAGTGACATTAATAAAATAAATGTGGATAAAAAGTGGTTAATTTCTGAAAATTTATGTATTTGCTTCGAGGAACTTGCTTCGTATTTATTTTTATATCAAACAGAAGAGTGTATTGAGGAAGAAATTGTTAAGAAAATTATACAAATAAGTGAAGATATTCTTGATCAAAAGAGTTCTCAAGCTATAGATAAATATATTGGTTTTAAGAAAACAAAAGATACAGGAAGTTCCATTACTTTTAGTCGTGTTGAATATAAGATGTATTTTCTGTCAAGTTGGATTACAAGAAATCTATGTAAAATTGCATGTAATGAAGGTGAGCACTCGTTTGATGATTTTTTTGTGAAGAATTTTTCGAAAGCAACTTTATTACAAAAAAACCTTGAAATTCTCCAAAAATTTAGCAAACAAATGAAAGATTATAA
>DATERV010000038.1:0-9756 GCA_035271185.1 Lachnospiraceae bacterium
TCCCAAAGTCCGGTTCCAACGGGGCTTATTAAAGTGCCACTACTCCAGTCACTGTCACTCTGAATAATTCAAAAATTCGATAGATTGGTACTTTGGAAGGATATATTCATTTTTTAATTACATTTTGCGGAAACTCAAGAAGAATTGGACACAAAAACAGTCTGCTGTACATGGCAGCAGACTGTTTATCACTACACTATATCGTACTGGTAGAGAACAGACTCTTTACATGGGTTATTTCCTCTTCGGTAGCTTCTGCTGCCGGTACATAATAAGATTTCTCCCTGGCTATCTGATACAACTCTTCCTGTGACTGCTCACAACTGGTACGAAATTGTTTTAATACATTTTTGAGCTCCTTATTTTCTGTTTGGGTAATCATTTCTGCAAATCTAACCAGTTCTCCATTGATACCTGTAAGGGTATCAGCTACCATTGTTTTTTCCTGCATTTCCATGTGTTCACCTCCACTTATTTATTGTAAAAACTTCATTAATTGCTGCTTATTATCCATTGCAGTCATGGCACCTTTATCAAAAAATTGCTTCACTTGGCTATCAGTGGCTTCCTTTGCATATTCTTGTAACTTGCAATGTGTTGTATCATATCCACCAATCAGATGTCTTAAATTCTGTAACTCCAATTCTGAAATATTTGGCATTATTCTACCTCCTTATTATTTTTTACATGCTTATTATCTGTAACTTTGTTTTTTTTATGCCACAAAAAAAGCAGTGCATAATTTACACTGCTTTTCCATATTTTGTTTTTTTATTTTAGCTTAATTTAAACTCCGAAACTTCTACCTTGAGACCCTTCATATTTTGTTCCAGTACATCAGCTGTCTGACTTAGCTTTTCCACACTGTCTAGTAGGCGCTGTGCCATCTCTCTGACTAGCGCAGAACCACTTGCTGTTTCCTGAATAATGGCAGAAATATTTTCTACAGCATCCAAGGTATCATTTCTTTCCTTATCAGCTTCTTCTGTATTTGTTGCAATTTTCTTTAGGCCAACAAACAAGTCCGCCATCTGGTCACTCATATTTTGGAACAGCAGTGTTACTTCATCCACTGCCTTTGTCTGTAATGCCACCATTTCCTCAGCTTCTTTGGCACTCTTGGCACTGCTTAAGGTCTGAGCATTGATATTGGCTACATTATACTTAATCTCACCTGCTGCCTTACCTGAATCATCAGCCAATTTTCGAATCTCCTCCGCAACTACAGAAAATCCTCTCCCTGCAGCACCTGCTCTCGCTGCTTCGATGGAAGCATTTAAAGAAAGCAGATTGGTTTTGGATGAAATATGATTAATTGTCTCCACAAAATCATCTATGGTATCGGATTCAGCACTCAGTACTTCAATACATGCTCCTACTTTTGCTGTCATTTCCGACGTTTCTTTTGCTCTTTCTCCAAGAACACCAACAATTTCAGTCCCTTTGCGAATCATCTTTTCAGTAGCGTCTACCAGCTTCTCAACAACATTAACCATTATGCTGATTTCTTGTATCCGATCAGACAGACCACTTGTCCTCACAACACATTCCTGTGCATGCTCAGCCTGCTTCTGCATACCTTCACTGATTTCGTCAATCGCCTGCGTAATTTCAGATGAATAGTTGTTTATGGAATCGGAAGCGTCATTCACATTTTTAGTAGAAAGTTCCATTTGTCCCACGCTGCTGGTTACCTGTGTTACGAGTTTTCTATTGTTTTGTATCATGCCAGTTGCAGTCTGAGCTAATAACTGGAACTCATCCCGGCCATGCGCATGTACTTGAACAGTCAAATCTCCAGAAGCAAACTGATTTAGCCTTGTTGAAATCATTTTCATATTACGCCCAATACCCATTGTAATAATGGTACCAACAAAAGCTGCTAAAACAGTTGCTATAATAACAAAGGCAATGGTGATACTCCTAATTTTATCTGCCTGCATGGTAACTATACTCATGGGAATCAGTGTACAAAGTGTGATATCGCTGATTGTACTCTTGGAGTATACATACAGATATCTTTTTCCCTGAAATGTTACCTCACTCGAACCACTGCTTTCTTCTGAAGCTAAGCAATTACCATAAAATTCCTGGTTTGTAAAAACCGGTTCTCCTTCTATTAATGCACTTTCCTGTCCTTCCTTAAGGTTTTCACAAATAAGCTCCTTACCATTTGATGTAATGAATGCATTGATACTACCAACACCGGAATTCATTCTATTCAATATTTCTATAAAGGATTCTTTCTTAATATCTATTACAATAAATGCAAACTTCTCAGTGGAACGTATCTGATATGCAATATAAAAGTCATTACCTTCTAGCTCTAACGTTTCATCTAGCATACTGTGACTATCAATCCATTTGGGTATATTTCTCCCATCCGGTGACTTGGAAAGCATATCAGCATAGTACTCATCATAAATACCATCATACTTTAAATTTGTAATTGTAGAAATAATAGGAACACCTTTTTTCGTAACAAAATAAATATTTCCAATAAATGAATTGGCTGTCTGCGCGACCATTAGGTCGTAACGCGTATTATTGAAATATTGTGTTTCTACAATGGGATCTTTCTTCATCATCCCATAAAAATATGTAGAATCTGTATCATTACCAAATGCATACTTAAATGCATCTGTCTGAATATAGGTACAACTATTATCCAGATATTCCACAGCCATATTGGCTGCCTGTAGTGTTGACTCATGAAATTTACTGCTCATGCCATCTGCTGCAAAACGATAAGAAATGAAGCCAACAACTACCATGAAAATAATAGGTAGTAAGAAACAGACATAAATCTTATTTCGTAAGCTGAACAACATAAACTTACCCTGCTTCAGTTGTTGCTCCTGTATCTGGGTATTCTTTACCCTTTTCATATTTAGAAATTTTAAACTTATTTTTTTACCTATACTCTTAACAGGGCTGGGGTGTGTTTCTTTAAGAGTTTTTACTTTCTTTTTATTTCCCTTTGACTCTTTTACTCTATCTGACTTTTTTTCTGTGTTGAATAGTTTGAGCATATAAATATACCTCCGCGACAGCAATATATACCAAGTTCTGTCATGATTATAACTCTATTTAGTAAAAATTGACAGTGCAAAATGTCAAGTTTGTACTTTTAGTAATAAAAAAGCACAATTCTTAACGAATTATGCTAATAATTATATGAATTTTGTAAATATTGCAGTTGTAATAACAGTGAGGATCCCGGTTACCACGATTGCCAGACTGCTCATTGCGCCTTCTATTTCTCCCATTTCCATGGCTTTCGTGGTTCCCATAGCATGAGATGATGTTCCAATGGCTAAGCCTTTTGCAATAGGTTCTTTAATAAGAAAGATTTTCAAAACAGATTCTGCCATAATATTTCCACTGATTCCGCTTATGGAAATGGCTACTACTGTCAGCGTAACAATCCCTCCCATCTTTTCAGATACACCCATTCCGATGGCTGTGGTAATCGACTTAGGCAAAAGTGTCACATACTGGGCATGATTCAGCCCAAAAGCCAGAGCGAGAAGAAAAATACTACCCATTGCAGAGAATACACCGGCCAGTATACTGAGGAAAATGGCAACAGGATGCTTTTTTAAAGTCTCGAGCTGCCGGTACAATGGAATTGCCAGGCTTACCGTAGCAGGAGTCAGAAAATAAGTAATATACTGGGCTCCTTTATTATAATCCTTATAATCTATTCTAAAAACAAGCAATACTCCAATTATAAACAACACCGCAATCAAAAGTGGATTCACCAATGCCGATCTACACTTTCTTTTCAACAATAATCCTACTTCATATGCAATGAGACTGAGTACCACGCCAAAATAAACAGATTGAGTAACAAACTCTTTCACTTTTTTTCTCCTTTGTCTGCATTATGTCTGATCAAAAACTGGGCAGTCCTTCCTGTCACCACCATGATCAAAAGTGTGGTTACCAAGCTAATAACAAGGATAGGGATGACCATTTGTCTTAACTCCTCAACACAAGTTATGATAGCCACAGTTGGCGGAACAAACATCAATGCCATATTTTCTATCAAAAAGTCCGCTGCCCCTTCTACCTTTTCAAGGGGAATGATATGGGTTATTAATCCAAAAAGCATAAGTAGTAATCCATATACACTGGCTGCTACCGGAAGAGGTATCAGGTATTCCATCAATTCCGCCAATAAAGAAACTAGCAATATAATAGTCAGCTGTTTGATTTTTTTCATTCTACCTCTCCTTATATCTGATGCCTTACAACCGCATACTCATTATCTGCTACAAAGTAGGGACATTCTTTGCAATTTCCGGTTAAAAAACGAAACATTTCATCCTCATCTAAGTGGATGCTACAAACAAAGTATTCCTCTTCTTCGTCATATTCATAATTAGTACACATATCACAAATGTTACCTGCCATTTTTTACACACCCTTTCTGTTTAAATACCGTACTGCTATTTGGGTTCTATGCTCTAACCCCGTTTTCTCCAATATGGTACTCACATGGTTTCTCACAGTTCCATTAGATAGAAATAACTTATCCGCTATATCCTGATTGGCATAACCCTCTGCAATCAATCTTACAACTTCCATTTCTCTTTTTGATAAATCATGAAAGCAGGAATCTTCTGTCTGATCCATATCCACATGGCCCTGAATACATTCTAGTATATCTTGCTGGAAAACAACAGCACCTGCTGCCACAGCACGAATTGCATTCATGATTCTTTCAGCAGGTGAATTTTTTAGAATATATCCTGAAACACCAATTGCAAAAGCCTGCACAATAAATTCCTCTTCATCAAAGGTGGTTAATAACAGGGGTTGAGAAACTTCCTCCTGCAGAATTCTTTTTGAAGCTGCTATCCCATCCATCTTGGGCATTCGTATGTCCAATAAAGCCACATCAGGCCTTAGTTCCCTGCATAATTCCAGCGCTTCCTTCCCATCCTGGGCAATACCCAGTACCCGAATATCTTCACAGGAGGAGAGCATCAGCTTTAGACCCTCCCTGATTATCATATCATCATCTGCAATTATTACAGTTATCATGAATACCTCCCTAATAAAAAATAGTTACTATGCGGAAGCCGGTAGGACCTCCGGTGAATATTGTAGTTCCGTTGCAAGCTGCGGTTCTCTCTTCTATGGAACTTAATCCTATTCCGGGTCTGATTTCTTCCAAGCTGGTCCCGTTATCATGGTATTCTACACGAATTATTTTATTCAGACAAATTATTTTTATGGTAAAGCAGTTTCCGGAGGAATGCTTCAACATATTGGTAAGGGCCTCCTTCAGGTTGTCACTGATACAACGCCATACTAATATACTGATTTTTCTCAAATCTCCTTCTGTTTCCAACACTGCATCTTTTTCATACGTTACCCTGAACCGCTCCAGTTCTTTCTTTATTTCATTCGTCCCGACTCGGTCTCTCAGAGGTCTTTCCTGTCTGAGTGCCATACGTATGTCATCTACACCCCTACGAAGATTTTCTGTTACTAGTATCACGTTCTTTTTAGCACTCTCGGGATCCTTCTCTAACGATAATGCAGTTGCTTCCAGTAAAATAATACTACCGGAAATGCTATGTCCCAACTGATCATGAATTCTGGAAGCAAACCTGTTTCTTTCCTCCATAACAGCCGTACTTTCAACCGTTTTTGCATATTCCGTCATTCCCTGAAGTTTATTCTCCAGCTGTTGAAACTTAATCTTCTGTTCCAGATCTGCATTCCAGAGCGCTTGCCATCTTTCATCTGCAAACCGTAAAAGCAATAACATAATCACCAGTATAATGGTAAACATCATCACTATCATGCCGGGTCTGTATACAAACCATAACAGTAACAAATAGGCCATTTCAATTTTGTAAAACTGGGTTCCATTTACAAATGTGTCTATTAGTTCTATTCCCACAACAGTACCTATGGCAAATGTTTCGCTCAGGCCTATAAAAAAAGCTACCGTTAGAACTGCTACATTACATAAACTGCACCATTTTACATATTTCCCTTTATTCACTAATTCTAAAAGCTGCTGCAATGAAAAAAGACAGCCAAGTACCAATATCCTGATTAACAGGACACCGGTATCAGCTGTTTCATACATTAACAATGCTGTTATCACTACTGCCAGCAGTTTCCCTGCCAAATAATAATAGCGTTTCATGAAATCTTTTTTCTCCTGTACCTATTTGATGTTTTCATACTAACATACTTTATTACTGTTTTCCATCAAATTTCCCGCTTTGCATAGACCACAGCAGCCACCAGATAAATGAGAACAATCATAAGTAATAGTACACAAATGTCTGTGATGCAAGCGTATTCGGCATCCTTTGCCAGTCCCCGGACAATATTCATAATATAATACTGTGGAGTTAGTACCGAGAAACGACTTAATGCACTTCCATCAATAGGGAAATAAGCACCGCCCATGATATTAGAAATGCTAATAAAGCCAATACCTATGGTGGAAAATAAATAGGTATTTTTACATAGTAATGCTGTCATTAAGTTGAATCCTAAACAAAAAACTATATATATAAATAAAACTGCCATAACAAGCCAGATGGGTACATTGCTTTCCAGATTAAAACCTGCAAGCATAATACCGATTCCCCCAATACACAAGACTGACATACAGATGTTGGCTAATGCCATTCCTCCGATATAAGTGATGGGTTTGATGCTGGAAACCTGTACCCGCTTTAAGGTTCCATTCTTTTTATCATCCATCATCAAAACACCCATAAACATAGTAAAACCAAAACCCACAAGTGTAAAGAAGCCAACCATAAAGCTTAATCCGCTTTCATCAGCGTCTTTTTTCCTGTTTTCTGCATTTCCAATAACCGGTACAATTTCAGTTTGTTCCGTTTTTACCTGTTCTAACAAAGTTTCCAGCTTGTTTCTGTCACCATTTGCTGCTTTGACTAATAATAATGTTCTTTCCACATAACTGTTTAAATAAGTCTTGGTATAAGCTTCATTGGCGTAATCATCCAGGACGGTTACCAATACCTCCTTCACATCTCCTGACAGCATACTCTCTTCAAAACCTTTTGGTATTTCCAGAATAACTGCCACATCGCAGTCCAGTAACATTTGAGTTAATTTTTGAAAGGAATCTGATTCCGTAACCGTCCATTGCAATTTTTCTTTCATGAACAGAATCATATCTTCAGTAAGCATGCTCTGATCCTGATCCATAATACCTACGGGGATGCTATCCACCCCCCAGGGGTTAAATAGGGAGCGGCCGCTCACAAAGCAGACCCCCATTATAGTAATGATTAGGATTGCTAACGGTATGAGAAGTAAACTTCTACGTATTCCATTTTGAAATATAATACCTAATTTTTTCATAATAACCTCCTACGCATTTCTTTTTCTGGTAAATAAAAGTGCCCCTATTCCGCAAAATGCAAATAGGATAACCAGCATAAAGGATCCTGCACTTATAATTCTGTCATAATTACCAAATAGTGTGAGGTCAAACACTGCCTGCTGTACAATGTGAGTAGGCATGACCCTTGTTAACATGCCCAAATCTACATTGTTAGAAAAACTGCCACCAAAGAAAAGCAATGTCCACGACAAAGGCAGTAAAATAATGATAGGGTCAGTCCGAAATAACATACCTACAATGGCACCAAAGGCATTTATCGTCATTGCTAACAGAATAAAATACAGTATCACTACCAGGTTTGCCCCTAAACCCATGGCATATCTGGCTCCAAAAAAGAAGACACTGCAAAGCATAATAGAGGCAATCTCAATCAGAGCTACAGGCATATTTCCCAACAGCATCATGACAAATACCTTAATCTTTGAAACCGAAGATACGGATACTCTGGATTCCAGACCTGACTTACTAAAATCATGAAAAGAACTGGCTGCTCCGATACTTCCGGCCATAAATAAGATCATGACTATCATACTTACCGCATAGTAATCAATCATGGTTCGTTCTATTCCCAATTTTTTTGTCTTCACATAATCAGTGCCTGTGTTTATATCAGTCCCTGTAATACTTACTCCATTTTCATATGCCTTCCACACTGCCTGCTCCAAAGATGCATAGCTCTGGAACAAAATGTGAAGAGTCCTGTTTGCTACTTTATCGGTGCCCTGATGAATGATGATCTGATTGCTTTCACTTTTATTTTCTATCACTGCACAATAAGTATCTCCCAGTTCCTTAAGAGCCTCGTCCAGGCTTACTTTTTTTGTAAGCTTAAGCATATTTTGACCCTGAAGCTCTTCTAAGTACTGGTCAAACGTTGGATTTTCCTGTTCTGACACATATGCGATATGAAGAGTGGGAACTTCATATTCAGCTACATTCCATTGCTCCAGCAAGGTACCCAGGAGAAAAACCATTGCTGCAGGAAACAGAACTGAAAAGATAAAGGAGGATTTTTGTCTGTAAAACTCTCTCCATACTGATAAAAACATCTGCATGTCTTTGTCCTCCTATCTGCTTTTGTTGTTTTCGTTGTTTTCAGTCTGCATATCATGACCGGTAAGGGTCAGAAACATGGAATCCAGACTTGGAACATGGGATGCCATAGTATCCAGTTGAATCTTATATTTCATAAGCAAAACCATTAACTGCATTAAGTCATGGAAACCCAAATTTGTTTCAATCTTTAGACATGTTTTGCCATTCTTATCACTTATAGTTGCATCCTTAATATCAGGAAGCAGCAACAATTCTTTGAAGAAGAGGGACTTGTCAAAACCTTCAGGAAGTGTGACTTCTGTATCATACTGCTTTCTATCGGTAACCAGTTCCACTAATTCCTGTTCTGTTCCGCAAGCGATCAGATGACCTTTGTCAATAATAGCAATTCTGTCACAGATTTCTTCCACCTCCTGCATATAGTGGGAGGTATAAATGACAGTTGCGCCTTCCTGTCGCAAAACCTGGATGGAGTGCAGAATCAGATCTCGGGATTGGGTATCCACACCAACTGTGGGTTCATCCATCACAATCAGTTTAGGAGAATGGGCAATTCCACAAGCAATATTCAGTCTTCTTTTCATACCACCTGACATCTTATTCATTCTCAAATTTTCTTTCTCTGAAAGTCCAACAAATTTTAAGGCTCTTCTTGCTGCTGCCTTTAGTTCTTTTCCTTTTAGGCCATACAAAGAAGCAAAAAAGCACACATTTTCAAGTGCCGTTAGAAAGGGATGCAGTGCAATATCCTGTGGGACAACTCCTATCAGTTGCTTTATTTTTTCCCTATCCTTTACAGAATCCAATCCACTTATCGTCACAGTTCCTTTGTCATAATCTGACAACATTGTCAAAATATTTATAGTGGTAGATTTGCCGGCTCCATTTGGTCCCAGCAGACCGAAAATTTCACCTTCCTTTACTGTGACACTGAGATTATCCACGGCGCAGATATTTCCATAATTTTTAACCAGATTACTTACCTTAACAAAATCACTCATAATTCCCTCTCATTCCTGCTCATGATTCACACAACAACCTTTGTTTCCTATACTGACATTGTAATTATTTTCCATCCATGTGTATAGTGACCACTGCTTATTTTTACCATGACAAATGTAAGGATAATAAAAAAGTGTGCCACTGACTTTTTCTAGTCAAGTGACACACTAAAAAACCTTAAAGTGTGATAGTAAGTCCTGTCTTCAACTGATAAACGATATCTCCCAGTTCATCCTTCAGAATTAGAAAAGCTTTTTCACCGGTACAATGGCCTGTATAAACTT
>DATERV010000039.1:0-5253 GCA_035271185.1 Lachnospiraceae bacterium
AGCTCCGGTTATCATGGAAAATCCGGTATCTCCACAGCCATTTAATACTGCACGAGGTACATAAATCATGCCCAGACCAAGATAGCAGATACTGGTTATTTTTAATGCATCTGCACCCATTTTAATAACCGCAGGGTCATCAACAAAAGCGTTTACAATATAAGCACCACCAAAATAAATGATAGGAATCATCACCAGGTTAAACAAAAAAATCATAAGCATTGACTGCCGATAGCCCTGTTTTACCCTGTCTATTTTATTTGATCCAATATTTTGTCCTGCATATGTAGTCAGGGCCATACTGATGGATCCATAGGGCTGCTGTACAATCTGATCAATTCTACCGGTAATGGTATATGTTGCCATCACAGTTTCTCCAAAGCCGTTGACCACACCCTGCAAAACCATACAAGAAATTGCAATCATGGAGTTTTGAAAAGCAACAGGTACACCAAGCTTAAAGGAATTGATAATGATATATCTCTCCGGTTTTAACTGCTCCTTTGTCAGATGAAAATATGGTATTTTAATATACGCATAGATCAATCCTGCAATCGCACAGATAAACTGAGATAATACAGTAGCAAAAGCTACCCCAAACACATCCCAATGAAATACCAATACAAAAACAAGATCCAAAACCACATTTATAATACTGGCGATGATTAGAAATACCAGCGGTGTTTTTGAATCGCCCAGTGCTCTCAATATGGATGCAATACCATTATATACTGCAATAGCAATAATGCCAATACAAGTAGTACGCAGGTATGTCACAGCATCTGGCATAATGTTTTCAGGAGTCTGCAGTAATCTTAAAACAGAGGGAGCAAGCACAGTTCCTAAAATACTGACTACAATTGCTGCACACACCAATACATAAAAAGCATTACCAATGGCAGCCTTCACACGTTCCTCGTCTCTTGCCCCATAGTACTGCGATACAATGACACCAATCCCCATAGCTAAGCCAGCACTTAGTGAAAAGAATAGAAAGCTTGTGGAGCCACAGGTTCCAACAGCTGCCAACGCATCCGCACCAACAAATTTACCTACCACAATAGAGTCTACCATATTATAAAATTGTTGAAACAGGTTTCCCAAGAGTAACGGCCAGGCAAACTGTAAAATGTGCTTAGTAGGGCTTCCAACAGTCATATCCGTCATATTTTTTGTATTCACGTATTTACCTCTTTTCTCATACTACAACATTTATTGCTTGTGTAAGATTCATTATACTTATTTTGCATTACTATACTACCTATGTTTTTACAAGAATTGCTCACAATTTGTCATTTACTAACCCATTATTGACAAAACAAGGTTCTCTGATATGATGGAATTAGGAAAGGTGGTTCATTATGATAGATAAAAACAAATATCAAAATATACCCTTTAGCCGCAACATTAACACTATTTCTCTGCATGAATACGCCACCAGTTTTCCTACCCACTGGCATAAGTATGTGGAAATTGTTGCGTTCCCTAAAAACGCAATTTTTAAGCAATATCCTAAAATCCGTATTAATCAGACGGATTATGAACTTGCACCAGGGGACATCATATTTATATGGCCCGGGGAACTACATGAGACCGTCCATAATGCGGATCACCTGCTTGCCAGTATTCAATTTCCATCCACTTTATATAGTGATTTGCGAGAATTTGCCCCCTATCTCCATCTATTTCGAACCATTCATCACATACACAAATCCGAAAACCCTGTACTGGCAACGAAACTGATGGGTTATTTTGTTCAGATTATACATTCCAGGGAGAACAGGGTTCCTCTTTGCGGAGTGGAAGCCATCATTCATGTTTATGAAATGCTTTTGGAGCTAGGTTTGTATGTGAATAACACTTTACTTAATTCTAATGATACTTCTGAGAAAAACACCGGTCACTCCCTTGATAAAATCAGCATTGCCTGCAATTTTATAACAGAAAACTGCGGACAGCACTTGACCTTGAACCAGGCAGCTCACAACATGGGTTTCAGTCCCTCCTACTTTTCCAGAATGTTCAAGCAAATTACCAATTACAGCTTTATAGAGTACCTGACCATCCAAAGAGTCAAACAGGCGCAATTCCTATTAGCAGACTCCAATCTGACCATTACTGAGATTTCATACCAGTCCGGCTTTAAAAGTATTTCTACATTTAATAGGGTCTTTAAACAATATCAAAATTGTTCCCCAAGAGAATACCGTAAATATTATTTGACGGAAACCTAAATTGCAAGTTATGATAGGTACGGTAAAATAAATCTTGTAATAGAATCGAGGATATAAAATGGGTGGTTTTTTTGGCGTCGCTTCACAAACTGACTGTGTATTTGATTTATTCTTTGGAATTGATTATCATTCTCACTTAGGTACCAGGCGTGGTGGTATGGCTGTATACGGAAAAGATGGCTTTAACCGTTCTATTCATAATATTGAAAATGCACCATTCCGAACCAAGTTTGATAAGGATGTACAGGACATGGCAGGAAATATGGGAATAGGATGTATATCTGATTTCGACCCACAGCCCTTAATCGTACGTTCTCATCACGGCACCTATGCCCTTACTACTGTAAGCAAAATCAACAATTTAGAAAAATTAAGTAAGAAACTTTTTGAAGATGGTCATTCCCACTTTTTAGAGATGAGCGGTGGAGATATAAATGCAACAGAACTGATCGCCTCCCTAATTAACCAGAAGGACAACCTGATAGATGGGATTCACCATGCTTTGGAAGTGATTGATGGTTCCCTTTCCTTGCTTTTGCTCAACAAAACCGGTATCTATGCTGCCAGAGATAAATATGGACGTACACCGGTTGTGATTGGCAGGAAAGAAAATGCCTTTTGTGCTGCCTTTGAAAACTTTGCATATAAAAACCTGGGTTATTCTGATTATAAAGAGTTAGGTCCCGGCGAAATAGTAGTTATGACTGACAAAAACTGCATTACACTTTCTAATCCCAATAAGGAAATGAAAATCTGTACCTTTTTGTGGGTCTATTATGGATATCCTTCCAGTTCCTATGAAGGTATCAGTGTGGAAAAAATGCGCTATAACTGCGGTACAAAAATGGCTAAGAGGGATAACGTGATACCTGATATAGTTGCGGGCGTTCCTGATTCCGGTATTGCTCATGCAATTGGCTATGCTAACGAATCCGGTATTCCCTTCTCCAGACCTTTTATCAAATATACGCCAACCTGGCCACGTTCCTTTATGCCAACCATGCAGAGCCAGCGTAATCTGATTGCAAAAATGAAATTATTGGCAGTAGAGGACCTGATTCGTGATAAAAGTCTTCTTTTGATAGATGATTCTATTGTAAGAGGCACTCAGCTTCGTGAAACCACTGAGTTTCTCTACCAGAGTGGAGCGAAGGAAGTTCATATCCGTCCTGCCTGCCCTCCTCTTTTGTACGGATGCAAGTACTTAAACTTTTCCCGTTCTTCTTCTGAGATGGACTTAATTACAAGACGCGTGATAGGCAAATTGGAAAATGGTAATATTACAGACGAAGTGCTTAAGGAATATGCTGATCCTGAATCAGAGAAGTATGAACATATGGTAGAAGGAATTCGAAAAGAGCTTAACTTTACATCCCTACGCTTTAACAGACTCGACGATATGTTAGATGCCGTTGGCATCGACAAATGTAAATTATGCACGTATTGCTGGAATGGTAAAGAATAAAGATTACTATCTATTAAAAAGGCAGGCTGCTAAAACAGCCTGCCTTCATAGTATTCCAATAACAACTTCACTACTCTGCTATAACTGATCATGCCATCTGTAACACCATTGAGTCTTAGGTAGGTCTCTGTAAACTGATCCGAGATTGTATCTACTACCTCTGTATCAACCAGAGCTTTCTCGTTGATTCGCTTCCATTCCTCTTCTTTCACAAAAACGTTGTCCTCAATCACCTGTGAACGTATATGTTCTTGCTCCTTATAAGTATCACGATTATTTCCTATAGCATCATAAAAATCGTTATCCAGGTAATACAGCACACTTAAGTATCCACTATATTGAAAAATCAAATCGGAAGAGGATATACATGCCAAATACGCAATAAAATTGGCCTCATCCTCGTTAATAAATCCCTTTAGGTGACCAAGTTCATGACAAAGAGCTGCCGGTTTATTCATTATGTACATGACATCGTTATAATTTGCTTCCATAGAAAAAGGGAAAAAATAACCCTGCATATATTGCTGACACATGAGGTCCGACAAAAGCATTGCTTTGGGCCTGGGATAAAATCCACTAAGTCCATAGTAACTCTTTCCTAAATCCTGCATAACTGATATGGCTGCGTTCTCCAAATCATCCTTGCATATCACATCGCCTTCTGTATCACGCTGCATTTCGCGGGATAATTCATTGCACTTATTCACCACATAATTTCTAACAATAACCAATTCTTCCAGGCTATATTGCTTGTCAGGCTTGCCTAGATATTTCTCGTTAAAGGAAGAGCCATGATACAAAACAGAATAGTTTAATGACATAATTGTCATAACCCATAATATAACCCAGGCCATAAATTTATAGAAGCACTTTACCCACTTAATGGACTTATTGCTTTTTCTAGTAACCTGTATAATACATCGTAATGTTAAAATCAGCGTCAACAATATCCCAAATGTCAGGAAGGCCGCTCCCATTATGATCAGTATTTCACCAACCGAAAATGAGAACAGGCCCATAAATCTTCCATAAGTATTGATCCACACGGGCATGACATACTGAATATACCAGTCACAGAATGCTGTGGAATTCCAGACCACCACATTGAATATTAAAACAACAACCATAATTGCTATGTACAGTTTCCATTGTTTTTTCATATCACCTGGTGTCCCTTCTGCTTCTTATTCTCTCATTTCTACTTGATAAAGGGTTGACAGTTCTCACAAATATACACTGCTCCACCCATATATGCCATCTTTTGGATGGGTCCTCCACAATTAGGGCAGTACCCGCCAAGCGTGTTTCTACTTAGCTTTGTCCGATATCCTCCGTGCATGCCAAACAGGTCCTTTTCTGTGTCTCTTCCTCCAGCCTTTGTCATATCTGCCAGTACAGATACCACTATGTGATACAGATTCTGTATCTCTGCATCTGTCAGCGTATTCATTTTACGTTTGGGATGTAGGTTGGCTTCCAGTAAAATATCCTGTAATACACCATTCCCCAAACCGGGAATGCGCTGCTCAGTTGCTAGAAAGGCCTTTGCTGCCA
>DATERV010000040.1:0-15178 GCA_035271185.1 Lachnospiraceae bacterium
GTATGAAATGCTCCGCTTTTTTTGGGACAGGGCACAAGAGGGTGGCAGAAAAAGCTTTCGTTTTGATGAACTAAATCCTGATTATGTACTTCCTAAGAAAAATGGTGTTTTGGTACCTTACCTGGAGATATTGAAAAAGGATTTGGAAGATAGAAACTAGTGATTCGCTTCTATCCATTTAAAACTTTATGACTTGACAGGAATTTATATTTCCTATATACTACTAATAATTTCGTGTGCTAATATGCTAACCAATTAGCACGTTAAATGAGTAAAGTGTATAAGCGTGAGGTGAAAACATGAGTAATAATCTGTTACATACGCCTGGAGGGGTAAGAGATATTTACGGGAAAGAAAATGCGAAAAAGCTAGTTCTGGAAGAAAAATTACGAAAAAAACTGATTTCCTTTGGATATGAAGACATACAGACCCCAACATTTGAATATTTTGATGTTTTTTCTAAAGAAATAGGAACAACCCCGTCCAGGGATTTATATAAGTTTTTTGATAAAGAAGGGGATACTCTGGTATTAAGGCCCGATTTTACGCCCTCTATTGCGAGATGTGCAGCAAAGTATTTTATGGAGGAGGAAATTCCCATCCGATTCTGTTATATTGGTAATACATTTTCCAACACCTCCAACTTACAGGGTAAATTAAAGGAAGTGACCCAATTGGGAGCAGAACTTTTAGGTGATAATTCTGTAGAAGCAGATGCTGAAATGATAAATCTGGTGATTGAATCACTGCTCAACTGCGGCTTACATAAATTTCAAATCAGTATCGGTCAGGTAGAGTATTTTAAAGGTCTTTGTGAAGAAGCAGGATTAAGTGAAGAAACAGAATTACAATTGAAAGAATATATTTCTGCTAAAAACTATAATGCAGCCCGGGATTTACTAAACAAACTGCAGGTACCGTCAGAGATCATTGAGTTTATGTTAAATACAACCAATATGTTTGGTAATATCAGCATATTGAAAGATACCAAGAAAACCATCCATAATGAACGCTCCCAAAAAGCCATAGAACGGCTTGAAAGGCTATATGAAGTGCTGACGCTATATGGAACTGAAGGTTATGTTTCTTTTGATCTTGGCATGTTAAGTAAGTATCGGTACTATACAGGTATTATTTTTAAAGCATATACCTATGGAGTAGGAGATGCCATTGTAAAAGGAGGCAGATATGATACTCTTTTGCAGTATTTTGGTAAGAATGCTCCTGCCGTAGGATTCGCTGTCGTGGTTGATGATTTGTTGGAAGCAATTACCCAGCAAAAAATAGAGTTACCATTACCTGACGCAAAAATGATTTTGTCGTATACAGATGATAACTACAGGGAGGTTCTAAAAAAAGCACAGGAGCTAAGGAAAACAGGAAGAGCTGTTGAAATGGTAAGAAAGGAATTACATAAATGAGTAAAGACAGATACTTAACATTTGCACTTGGCAAGGGGAGATTGGCTGAAAATACCCTGGATTTATTTGAAAAAATAGGTATTACCTGTAAAGAAATGAAAGATAAGGCTTCCAGAAAACTGATTTTTGTAAATGAAGAGGAAAAAATACGTTTCTTCTTAGCAAAAAGTCCCGATGTACCTACCTATGTTGAATATGGGGCTGCTGATATTGGTATTGTTGGAAAAGATACCATAATGGAAGAGAATAAACGAGTTTATGAGGTTTTGGATTTAGGGTTTGGAAAGTGCCGTATGTGTGTTTGTGGTCCGAAAAGTGCCAAAGAACTATTGAAACATCATGAAAGAATTCGTGTAGCAAGCAAGTACCCTAATATAGCTAAAGATTACTTTTATAACAAAAAACATCAGACAGTGGATATTATCAAGTTAAATGGTTCCGTAGAGCTTGGACCAATTGTAGAGTTATCTGATGTAATCGTAGATATTGTCGAAACAGGATCCACCTTATATGAAAACGGGTTGGAAGTATTAGAAGAGATATGTCCACTTTCAGCCAGAATGATAGTCAATCAGGTAAGCATGCAGATGGAAACAGAACGTATCATGAAACTCATTACCATGTTAAAAAAGGAATTGTCTGAAGTGTAAAATTGCATTTGATAGAAGAGGGGTGTCATTATGAGAATTGTTGAGCTAACGGAAAGTACGAAAAAAGATATCTTAAGGGATTTGTTAAAAAGAAGCCCTGCCAGTTATCATACATTTGAACAAACAGTTACTGAAATCTTACAAGATGTAAAAGAAAATGGTAACAAAGCAGTCTTTGCTTATACCAGCAAATTTGATGGATTTGCTCTTTCAGAAAAAAATATTCAGGTTACAAAGGACGAAATCAAGGAAGCGTATGGAGTCGTTGCCCAGGATACCATTTCTGTTTACAGGAAGTCAGCTGCAAACATTCGTGCTTTTCATGAGAAACAGCTTAGGAACAGCTGGTTTGATACAAAACCTGACGGCTCCATTTTAGGACAGAGAATTACTCCAATAGAAATAGCCGGAGTCTATGTACCGGGTGGAAAAGCTGCCTATCCTAGTAGCGTATTGATGAATATTATACCTGCAAAAGTAGCGGGAGTTGAACAGATTATTATGACAACACCTTGTGACAAAGAAGGAAAAATAAATCCGGCAACCTTAGTGGCTGCAGATATTGCAGGAGCTGACAAAATCTATAAAGTTGGTGGGGCCCAGGCAATTGCCGCTATGGCTTTTGGAACAGAATCTATCCCTAAAGTAGATAAAATAACAGGTCCTGGAAATATTTATGTGGCGCTAGCCAAAAAAGCAGTTTATGGCTATGTCAGCATTGACTCTGTAGCCGGTCCCAGTGAAATACTTGTGTTAGCTGATGAAACAGCAAATCCTAAATATGTAGCTGCCGATTTATTATCTCAGGCAGAGCATGATGAACTGGCTTCTGCGATATTGATTACCACGTCAAAACAGCTAGCTGAAGAAGTATCCAAACAGGTGGATGTATTTACCGAACAACTGAAAAGAAAAGAAATTATTTCAAAATCCCTGTCCAATTACGGGTATATTTTATTAGCAGATACTATGACTGATGCAATCGATGCTGCCAACGAAATTGCGTCTGAACATTTGGAAATCTTAACCGCTAATCCATTTGAGGTAATGACCAAAATCAAGAATGCCGGAGCTATTTTCCTTGGTGAATACTCATCTGAACCCTTAGGTGACTATTTTGCAGGTCCCAACCATATTTTACCAACCAACGGAACTGCAAGATTTTTTTCTCCATTAAGTGTGGATGATTTTATTAAGAAAACCAGTATCATTTCCTATTCTAGGGATGCCCTTTTTGAAGTTCATAAAGACATTGAAGCTTTTGCTGAAAGTGAAGGCTTTACGGCACATGCAAACTCAATTAAGGTTCGTTTTGAAAGGAGCTAATATGGCACGTATCGCAGAACAAGTTAGGAAAACAAATGAAACAGCCATTTCTATCTTACTAAACCTGGAAGGCAACGGAAAAAGCAACATACACACAGGGATTGGCTTTTTTGATCATATGCTGGATGGATTTACCAGACATGGTTTGTTTGATCTGAATTGTGAGGTGACAGGGGACATAAATGTAGATGGCCATCATACAGTTGAAGACACAGGTATTGTGCTGGGAAATGCCATCAAGGAAGCCTTAGGCGATAAAAAAGGAATCAAACGTTATGGATTCTGTATTCTGCCTATGGATGATGCATTATGTCTATGTGCCATTGATCTTTGCAATAGACCTTATTTTCAATTTGATTGCCAGTTTACAGCAGAACAGATAGGAGAACTGGATACAGAACTGATTCGAGAGTTCTTTTATGCAGTTTCCTATAGCGCTGGAATGAATCTACATATCAAGATGTTGTCCGGTATCAATAATCATCACATGGCTGAAGCTATGTTTAAGGCATTTGCCAAGGCCCTGGATATGGCAGTCAGCATCGATGACCGCATAGAAAATGTTCTAAGTACAAAAGGAAGTTTATAGAAAGCTGAGTGAATAAAATCATTCAGTGTGAATCCAATTTATGCTTTTGAGATATTAATTCATTCAGTTATATAAAGGAGAGAGGTATGGGTACTAAAAAATTTATTGCATGTATCTATTTGTATCATGCCCATGCAGTTACAAATTTTTCTGATATGTCAATCATTGATACAGATCCGGTACGTCTTGCTAAATACTACAGCGAAAATAATGTTGATGAGATCATTATTTTTGACTTCTCAACAGATGATGTCTCACATGAGGAAGCATTGGATATCATCAAAGAAATTTGTTCTTCTGTTGAAGTTGATGTTTTGGGTTATGGTAATATACATCGAATGGAAGATGTGAAAAAACTGATTTATGCAGGCTGTAAAAAAGTTATCTTAGATTATGATAATACGGATAATATAGACATCACAGAAGAGGTTTCACTAAAGTTTGGAAAAGAGAAAATTACGATAGCTTATAGTGATTTTCAAATCATTTCCCAAAACAAAGATTTGGTAGAGAAATATGTTTCCATGCTCTTATTGAAAAACCCACATATGATTCGAGAAACTGTTGAAATCACTCAGTTACCTCTTATTGTACATGTCAATCAATTGGCACTTAATAAATTACTTGAAGTGTTTGCTTATGAAAGTGTCTCAGGTGTTACGGGTAATACCATTAACTTGAATGTAAAGGAGATATTAGCCCTTAAGGATATATGTAAAGAAAATGGAATTCAGGTGGAAGGCTTTGAGGCTGCATATCAATGGGATGATCTTAAGCTGAATTCAGATGGTATGATTCCTGTTGTGGTACAAGATTATAAAACACTGGAAGTATTAATGGTGGCATATATGAATGAGGAAGCATATAAGCAGACTCTACGCTTAGGTAAAATGACTTATTTCAGCAGAAGCCGTCAGGAACTTTGGCTGAAAGGAGAGACCAGTGGGCATTTTCAATATGTGAAATCACTTACAACAGATTGTGATAGGGATACACTTCTGGCAAAAGTTTCCCAGATTGGAGTAGCCTGTCATACTGGTGCTAAATCTTGTTTTTTTAATGAAATTGCAAAAAAAGAATACGAGATGAGTACCAATACACTGAAGGTATTTGAAGAAGTATCCAATGTGATAGTTGACCGAAAGCTGCATCCCAAAGAAGGCTCTTATACCAATTATTTATTTGATAAAGGTCTTGATAAGATATTAAAAAAATTAGGAGAAGAAGCCACTGAGATCGTTATTGCAGCAAAAAATCCCAATCAGAATGAAGTGAAATATGAAATAGCAGATTTCCTATACCATTTGATGGTATTAATGGTAGAAAAAAACGTTAGCTGGGAAGAGATTACGGAAGAACTTGCAAAACGTTAATTGATATTAGGAATATCCTAATTGATTATCCATAAAATAGAATATAGTCTATAAGAGGCAATGGTCAACATAATATTATTATGTAATCCTTTGCCTCTTTTTTAGAAGGGAAATTATAATGAGTGAAATAACTGGGGAAAGAAGATTGGAATTACTACGTACCATCAGGGAGGAAAATGCACGAAATCGTATGAATCTAAAAAATCAACAAAGTATACTATATGGAATCAAATATGATAGTATTGTCGAATCAGAAAATATGGATACGACAGATTTGTCAATTTCAAAAAGTCATTCTACAATCTTTATTAGAATACTAGTTGCAGTCATTCTGTTTATACTATTTGTAATCTGGGACTATTCGGGAAAAAGTTATATAAATATAAATACAGCCTCTGTCTGCTCCTATTTACAGGATAATTACAGCCTCAATATTATTGATTTTATCGATAAAATCACGTATACTATTAAAGATATATAGATAATAGAAAGAATAGAGAATATTATAGAATATGAATAAACTGGCTTTATCAGATGATATATTAATGAAAATCGAAAAACCCGCACGATATATTGGTGGAGAAGTGAATGCTGTTGTAAAAGAGAAATCAGAAGTTGATATGCGAATTGCATTCTGTTTCCCTGATGTGTATGAGATTGGCATGTCTCATCTGGGTATACAGATATTATACGACATGTTTAACAAAATGGACGGAGTATGGTGTGAGAGAGTTTATTCACCCTGGGTGGACCTGGATGCAATCATGCGAAAGGAACAAATTCCATTATTTGCATTGGAATCACAGGATCCCATCAAAGAATTTGACTGGCTGGCTATCACCATTCAATATGAAATGTGCTATACCAATATTTTACAGGTACTGGATTTGTCCGGCATTCCACTTTTAGCAAAGGACAGAGGAGAAGAGGTACCCATTGTCCTTGGAGGAGGGCCCTGTACATATAATCCGGAGCCTATTGCTCCATTCTTTGATCTGTTTTATATTGGGGAAGGTGAAACACAGTATAAAGCGCTGGTAAGCTTATACAGAACCTGCAGAGAGCAGGGGGAAAAAAGACGGGAATTTTTAAAGCTTGCATCAAAAATACCGGGCATCTATGTCCCGCTGCTTTATGAAACAAAGTATAACCCGGATGGTACGATTGCTTCCTTTACTCCTATTGATCGCGAGATCCCAAGTAAAATCTTAAAGGAAGTAGAAATGAATGTAACGGACACCTATTATCCATTAAAACCGGTTGTTCCATTTATTAAAGTGATCCAGGACAGAGTGGTATTGGAGATTATGCGCGGATGCATCAGAGGCTGCCGTTTCTGCCAGGCAGGTCAGATTTATCGCCCAGTACGAGAAAGAGATGTAGATGTTCTTAAGAATTGGGCACTGGAAATGCTGAAGAATACAGGTCATGAGGAGATATCCTTAAGTTCCTTAAGCTCTAGTGATTATACTAAATTACCGGAATTAATCACATTTTTGATTGAAAGTTGTGGTAAGAATCATATCAATATATCCTTACCCTCTCTTCGTATAGATTCATTCTCCCTGGATGTGATGAATAAAATACAGGATATCAAGAAATCCAGTCTGACTTTTGCACCTGAAGCAGGAAGCCAGCGTTTACGAAACGTGATTAATAAAGGCTTAACGGAAGAGGATATTATAAAAGGATCCAGGCTTGCATTTGAAGGAGGCTGGACAAGGGTGAAACTCTATTTCATGCTTGGACTGCCCACTGAAACAGATGAGGATATCATGGGGATCGCAGACTTATCCAACAAAATTGCTGCTACCTTTTTTGAGGCTATTCCAAGGGACAAGCGTGTAAATAGAAAGGTACAGATTGTAACCAGTACTTCTTTCTTTGTTCCAAAGCCATTTACGCCATTTCAATGGGCAAGACAGTGTACCAAGGAAGAATTTCTAGAAAAGGCTTACTCAACCAGAAAAGCAATTATGTCTCAACACAATCAAAAAAGTATTAAGTATAACTGGCATGAAGCTGATACCACCATTTTGGAAGGAGTATTGGCAAGAGGAGACAGGAAAATAGCTGATGTGATTTTGGATGTATATCAACACGGTGCTATCTATGATGCTTGGAGTGAGTATTTTGAAAACGAAAAATGGATGAAGTCATTTGAAAATTGTGGACTAGACATCCATTTTTATACAACCAGAGAAAGAAGTCTGGATGAGACTTTTCCATGGGATTTCATTGATTGCGGTGTAACAAAAGAATTTTTGAAGAGAGAATGGTTACATGCACAAAATGAGGAAGTAAGTCCCAATTGCAGAAAGAAATGCCAGGGTTGCGGAGCTACGCGTTTTGGTGGAGGAATTTGCCAGGAAGGATATCATATTGAAAATCAGGATTAAATTTAGTAAACATGGAAATGTAAAATATATCGGACATCTGGATTTACAAAGATATTTTCAGAAAGCAATGCGGAGAGCGGAAATAGATATTGCCTATACTACAGGTTTTTCACCTCACCAGATCATGTCTTTTGCTGCACCATTGGGTGTAGGACTGGAAAGCAATGGGGAATATATGGATATCGAAGTGAATTCATTTACCGGTAGCAAGGATACTGTTGATCGTCTGAATGCTGTTCAGGCAGAAGGAATTCATATTTTGTCCGCAAAAGTGCTTCCGGAAGGTGCCGGAAATGCCATGGCCAGTGTGGCTGCTGCGGGTTATTCCATTCGATTTAAGGAGGGAAGAGAACCTGTCTTTGACTGGGAGAAAACAATATCGGATTTTTTTGCTTTACAATCCATACCCTATGTAAAAGAAACTAAGAAAAGCACCATTGAAATGAATCTGAAGGATGGCATCTATCTATTGGAATGCAGAGATCATGCAATGAATATGCTGATAGATGCAAGCAGCTCAGGTAATATAAAACCGGCTATGGTAGTACAAGCTTTTCTGGCACATCATCATGAGATATTACAGGAAAACTCTTTGATCATTACCAGAGAGGATACGTATACCAACGTTGGCACCAGGGAAGTACCTGATTTGGTACCATTAGATGCAGTTGGAACAGAAGAGGAGTAAAAGGTGATATGAATGAAGGGAAGTTGATTATTACCGAACATCATAACAAAATATATACTCTTTTAATTTCACAAAACAGATTACTATCCGTCGATGTTTCTGATAACCAGGCAACTTCTCTAGTTGGTAATATCTATATTGGGAAAGTAAAAAATATCTCTGTCAATATACAAGCTGCATTTGTGGAGATACAAAAGGATATCCTCTGTTTCTTACCTCTTTCAGACTGCAATAACGCCCATATTTTCAACAGGCAGACCGATGATCGTCTGAAAGAAGGGGATGAAATTCTGGTCCAGGTAATCAGGGATGCGATCAAGACAAAGCAGCCTGTTATTTCCACAAAAATCTCCCTATCGGGAAATTATTTGGTGATTGCTTCCGATGGAAGTAAGGTTTCTTTTTCTAAAAAAATGAATCTGAATAAGAAACGGGAAATATGTGATTATCTGATCAGTCAAAATATTGTGAATAAAGATTATGAATGCCAATATACAAGTCAAAAATACAGTATGGTGATTCGTACCAATGCAGCTGTTTTAGAGGATTACAGTCAATTATACAAGGAGTGGACAAAACTTTTATCAGAATATGAAGTTGTATTTGCAACTGCATCTTATCGGACCAGCTTAACTTGCCTGAGAAGGATTGAGATACCATATCTGGAGCATTTAAAAAATTATTATCAAACAGAATATAATGAAATCATAACTGACAGTAAAGATATATATGAGGTATTGCTGAGTCAGGATATAAATAACAAAACTGCAAACAACAACTCTTGCACAGCGAATATCAGGCTTTATCAGGATGAATATCCACTTAGTAAGCTTTACAGTATTAAAAAGCTGATTGAAGATGCTCTATATAAGCGGGTATGGCTTAAATCCGGCGGTTATTTGATGATTGAGTCAACTGAAGCTTTAACAGCAATTGATGTCAATACGGGCAAATATGAAGCTCGTAAAAGCAATGAAGAAACATTTTTTCACATTAACATGGAAGCTGCCAAAGAAATTGCAATTCAACTGCGTGTCAGAAATATTTCAGGAATAATTATTGTAGATTTTATAAATATGAGTGATAAATCCATGCAACATCATTTATTGGATAGCCTGAAGAAGTTTGTGCAAACCGACTCCATACCTACTCAGGTGATTGATATGACGCCCTTAGGGCTTGTAGAAATAACCAGAAAGAGAGTCAGCAGGCCTCTATACGAACTGATAGACGAATTCTGATATTCTATGAAACATGATTAAGGAGAAACATTTTGGAGTTTATAAAACTTGAGAAAGTGAATGACGGTAAATATCTAAAAAATTATGAACTCACTTATATCAATAAAACAGGCAAGGAAAAGAAATATGAAATAGTGAGTATGAAAGAACTTCATGAGCTTACAGATTTGGGGAAAGTACCAAGTGGATTATCTATTATAGCTACCTGTGGGGATAAGTTACTTTTATTACATGAGTTTCGAATGGGTATTAATAAGCGAATTTATAATCTTTGTGCAGGTATGATAGAAGAAGGGGAAACTGTAGAAGAGTGCGTGAGAAGAGAACTTTTTGAAGAGACTGGTTTAGAGTTGAAACTTGTCAAAAAAATTCTTCCTGCTTCCTATTCCGCCGTAGGAATTACAGATTTAAAAACTTATCTTGTTTTTATAGAAGTAGAAGGAACCATAACAGATGAATATGCTTCAGCAAACGAAGATATCTATGCGAGCCTGTATTCTAAAGAGGAAGTACTTACACTTCTGGAAAACGAAGAATTCAGTTCCAGAGCACAACTGGCTGCCTATTATTTTACGCAATCTTAAATAAAGATTTTCTTATAAAATATTTGCACTAATTAAGATACTCTTTCATGAGAGAGGGGAACGATATTATGAAATATTATGTAGTAGATGCTTTTACAGATGAAGTGTTTAAAGGCAATCCAGCCGGAGTGTGTTTACTGGATGTCGCTATACCTGATGAGAAGATGCAAAAAATAGCCTTTGAGAATAATTTGGCTGAAACAGCCTTCTTATTGAAAAAGGAGGATACCTATTACCTGAGATGGTTTACCCCTGATGTAGAAATTGACTTATGTGGTCATGCCACCTTAGCTACGTCCTATGTTGTCATGAATTATGTTGATTCAAACATGACGTATATTTCATTTGAGACACAGAGTGGAACCCTTACAGTAACCAGAAATGGAAACCTCTATAGGATGGATTTTCCAAGCAGAATGCCTGTTCCTACCCAGATTCATCCAATGCTTGAAGAAGCACTAGGATGTAAGGTTTTAGAAGCTCATATAGCACGAGACCTGGTGGTTGTTGTGGAAGATGAAGAAACCGTTAGAAATTTACATATTAATATAGATTTGATTCGAAAGATCAGTAAGGACATTGTTTTTGCTGTTACTGTAACCGCAAAAGGAGACACATGTGATTTCGTCTCCAGATTCTTTGCACCAAATGCCGGTATCATAGAAGATCCTGTTACTGGTTCATCACACAGTTCATTGATTCCTTTTTGGAGTGAACGTCTCCATAAAGAGCATATGCTTGCGAAGCAATTATCTCCAAGAGGAGGCGTCCTCATCTGCGAAAATGCTGGAGACAGAGTACATATCAGTGGGAATGCTGTGTGCTACTTAATTGGTGAGATTCAGGTATAGATCAGAGGTGGAAAGTGCCCAAAGACAGTTGTAATAAGTCTCTTGTAAAGGAGTTTTATACCTTCTTATTAGATTAAAGGAGATTAGTGTTGGTATGAGGAGAAATATTTGGTGGTCTGTCATATGTATTTGCCTTTTCGCACTGACCGGATGTGGACAGAAAACGGAATCTGCTGAAAGTAGTGAACTTACTGAATATGTTGAAAGTTCTTTGATTTTCCGACTTCCTAAGGAACAATATTACTTGATGGGGATGAGTAATACTCATTTTTACTATAATTACAGGGATGTTATCAGCATTGATGATAAGGAGTATACAGAAGAACTCTCTATTTACATGCAATCACTGGAAAAAGGGAGTGAGTCTGTTAAGTTAGATTTGCCATCCGATAATCCGTTGCTGCGAAGTTCTTACATAACTACAAATTCTACTACTGGCATGGATAACATTTATTTATTATTAGGGGAAGGTAAAGAAGAAGAACTAAGTTATTCTCTTGTAGGATATGATACGGAAGGCAATTTTTTAGAGAAGGTTCCGTTAAAAGATACAGATCTATACAGGGACTATCCCAATGCCTTTGTGAAGCTGCAGGATGGTAAATTTGCAGTGATTACAAAGAAGTATTTCTTTGTTGTGGATTCTAGTGGGGAAACTTTGTATTCCATACTATGTCCAGGTGTGGAGTATCGTGGACTGATAGAAATTTCAGATGATAAGATTGGGGTTTCTTATGTGGAATCTGATGGAAAAACCGTTGTTTTGTCTGTTATAGACCGAAACACAAGGAATATGTCACAGGGAACTCCCATTTCAGGTGACGGAAACTATCTATGCATGCATCAAAAAGCCATTGCTTATGTGGATGAAAAAGGTATATACGAGTACGATCTTACAGATAAAATTGTCACAGAGATGGTTAATCTGGAAGGCCGTAATATAGATATTCACCAGATTGTAGATATAAAAGCCAAAGAGGATACATTTTATCTGTTAGGCAACAGCACGATTGGGAATGCTGTAAAGTATATTACTTACAACAAACAATTAGGAAAAAATATAAAAGAAGTTGAAGAGACCTCAGAATTGGATCCGAATAAATACGATGCCTACGGAAGGCGGTATATTTATCTGTATGATTATTCAGGTGATTGGTCAAAGGAAGACACTATTATTGTTGACGCATTCAATGAACAGAGTAATGCATATCAGGTATTGTTCAAGGATTATCAGTATGCAAGTACCTATGATGTGGCTAAAATCGTTGCATCTGGTGATTATCCAGATCTGATTTTATCTAATTATAATACATTAATTGCAGAGTTTAATGAGAAGGGGGTTCTGGAAGACCTCACCCCTTATATCAACGACTCCAAGAATCTGGCAATTGATGATCTGTCAGAAACTATTTTGAATGCATATACTAATCAAGGGAAGCTTTTTGCTCTGCCAAATAAATATACCCTAAAAGCCTTTTGGGGGGATAAGGAGACACTTGGCAATGCTGGTTGGACAGTGGATGAGTTTCTTGATTGGTTAACAGAACATCCGAATGCATATGGAGCAATTTGTACAACAAAACAAATCTATGATGCATGCATACCTGCAATCATGAAAATGTGCATTGACCGGGAAACTGGAAAAGCAAATTTCAACAGTGAAATATTTCAGTCATTTATGACTAAAATGAAAGTACTAAACAGAAAAGATTCCTATACTTATGAAGAAATGCAGGAAATGATTGGAAAAGAAGACGCTTACTATCTATCATATGATATAGATCTTAGTACAATCGCTGTTGAAGAAAATAAGCAGGGAAGAGAGATGGTGATTAAAGGCTCTCCCAGTGCAGATGAAAAACCAGTGGCATATATCAATTCGCCAGCGCTCAGTATCCTGAGTACAAGTGAGGTAAAAGAGGGAGCTTATGAATTTCTGGAATTTTACCTCTTGTATATGAATGATGACATGATCCGGTTGATGAATAAGAATGGTTTCTCTAAGCTTTGGACAGTAGAACGGTATCTAGAACTGAATATTGATGCACTTCTTCAAGCAGATAAATATGTAGAAGAACCCTGTACTTTTTCTAAGAGTCAGTTGGATGCAGTCCTAAATCTAATTCCCGATGCAGAGTTGATGGATTACTCTCAGTATGATTTAGAAGAACTAATCTGGGAAGAACTGGAGCCCTTCTTGCTGAATCAGAAGGATGCAGATACAGTATGTGAAATCATCCAAAACAGAGTACAATTGTATCTGGATGAAAAATGAAAGAAAGTAGTTAGGTAAATCCAGCAGGTAAAGAATAATTTACTTTCAATCATTGAGTACCCGATAGTAGCCGAGAGATTGGTTGCTATATATACCGAGTAAGTGAGAAGCTTACAACGTTGGGACAGCAACACATTAACCAGACTATCAAATATGATGAAATATGATCGTGAAGCAATTCACGGTCATTTTATTAAATAATTTTATAAGATACTAAATGCTCATTAATGTAGTAATAAGCTATTTACAAAGGATAATGGAAAATTTTTTATACTGCTAACATATCTAGTGTTAAAGCGAATTCATTTTTCAGAAGCTCTGCGTGGTGAAGGAACAAAGCATGGTATGGTAATATTTGTGAGTCGGTTCAAATGTCAAGCCTTTACTTATAGTATTATGTAAAAATGATATACGTTGTAAGGATAAATAATAAATGTTATAATATTTATAATTATTTTTATCAAATCTTAGATAATACTGCAAAATATATCTGGAGGAATATTTTTGTTTTTAAATGATATTGAATATCCGAATCAAATACTTGATGCAATAAAAGAAGATAAGTTAGTTGTATTTGCAGGAGATGGTGTATCAGTAGACTCGCCTACATGTTTACCTGATTTTAACAAAATGGCAGAGCAGATTTCGGCAGGAACAGGTTTAGTAAGGTCTAAGGGTACATCATGCGAAGTGTTTCTTGGAAATCTATAAGCAAAAGAAATTGATGTAAATAACCTGGCATTAATATAAAATACATAGTGAAACTAAATTAAGTGCTTGTGTATGGTAATTGGATTGCATAATACATTTTACAAGTATTCAGATTTATTCTGAAGTCCATTTTGTTTAAGATTATGTTAGTGGAGCGAAAAGGAGATATGTTATGTACAAATTAAATCACCCAGTAGAAAAGCATATTCAAACTATAACATACAAAGGAATAGAATTCGAAGTCTTTGAACGCCCTGATGTTTTATGGGTCGGCTGTGTTGATTACGCAAATAACAATACTGATGAATCTGATATCAGTATGACTCTTAAACGCTTTCAAGGACTAATTGAGCTTGCTCCGATAAGGGAAAAAATGAACCCCGATTATAGCGCCGCACTTTCTATAAACTATAATTACGACAAAATGCCATGCGGAATTATGTTCGCAAATGAGTCCTATACAGATAACCAAGATGAACGCTACGATTTATTTACACAGCCCAGTGGTTTGTGGTTACGTGTAAGTGTAAGTGAAGAATCTGATAGGGCTCTTTTAGGTAGACAAAATTATGGAACGTTTGAATATTTTGGCGTATTACGAAGCGCCGCAGAAGAAAATGGTTACATGCAAAATTCTGAAGTCCATTTGGAAATAGAGTATCATTGTCATGCCGAATATAACAATCCTACCCACACGAATTATGCATATATACCGATATGCGCAGTATAAGCATAATCAGCAGTAAATTAATACATAATCGTTATAATATGTGGCGCAGGTTAGATAATCGCTTATAAAAATATGATGTTTTAATTCTAAGCATATTATATGACAAAAATATATATTGAAAGGAGATTACAAAATGTGTACAAGCTTTGCAGTATACGGACAAGAAAAAACCGTATATGGTATGAATTTCGATAGTTATGATATTGATTTAAAACTGAAAATTAATAGTTATAATGATAAAAATATTTTTAGTTTTTCAGGCTTAATAGAAAATAAATATATTGATGTCGCTGGTGTTAATAGTGACGGTCTTTTTATCTATACTCAAGCATTAGAATAT
>DATERV010000041.1:0-8441 GCA_035271185.1 Lachnospiraceae bacterium
GAGCATGCTGAATCGTATCTCGAATTCTAGTAATATACTCTGTTTGTTTTTCTGTGCAGATTACAATTTCAGGCTCTTTATACCTTTCGTCCGTCCAGATTCGAATTTTCATAAGGCTTCCTCCCTTACAATGTCAATATACAAAAATACTCGACGAAAAACTATCCTTTTTCGCCGAGCGGTCATTTTTAACCAATAAACGGTTATTCTACTGGGTAATACTTATAAATAGTCATTCCTGTTCTGTAATCAAGTCTCGATACCATTCCAGGGTTTTGATGTAGGCATCATATGCATGATCCATATCTACATTATGAAGTACCATTAGTCTGGATACTTCCTGCCAGTTACCGGCTTCATATTGCGATATAAAATCCAATACCAATGCAAATTTGCCTTTATGCTTCACCAAAGCATCTCTTATGCTTTCGGAGACCTTCACTATATCCAATGCTTCTTTCATCGGCATATTCAAAATAACATCCAAAACAGAGAAGAGTCCCATAAGGAATAATTCAGACGACTGACCTGCCAGTGTAAAGACAGGAGCAAGATTTTCAGCAAATTTAGCTCTCAACAAAGATAAACGTGTGATTTCATTAGGTTTGTCCGTATAAAGTTCCCCTGCCACTGCCGTAGTAATCCACTTCTTAAGCTCCCTTTCCCCCAGCATAGCAGCTGCGTGGCGGATAGAAGTAATCTTTGAATTTCTTGACATCCTGTTTACCATCTTTAACAGGGATATCACCAGTGAAGTATCCCTTCCAATTATATCTGCTGCCTCAGTCAGTTCGAAATCCGGACTATTCATCATATTCAGTAATTGTATGTAATTCACTTTAAGAGGGGAAACCTCATGCTCTCCCTTATTTAAGGGAACCCGGAAAAAATCACCTTCATAAAATTGATAGCCACCTTCTGCTTTCAGTTTCTCAAAGGTATCCATATCCCCAATACCCCCTGCACATAGCATAATATTGGGGTAAACCTTACCAAAATATATTCTTGCTTTGGAAATATCAATCTTATTATGATTCAGGAAGATATAATCCATCAAAATTAAAACTTGTCTGTACGGCTCAAACTGCCCCACTTCCAGTTTCCGCATTGCCAACTTGTATCCATCTGCCTTCAATTCTTTCAGTCTGTCTATGTACATTTTTTCAGGTAGAAGGCTGTTATCTAGCAACAAAACAAGCCTGTCATGAGGTACATCACACTGGGAGGCAATATCAGAAAAAATTGAAATGTTCCCTACAGGGACAAAAACCTCCTTATCCGCTGATAGAGTATCCATTCCCATACTCTGAATCACTTCCAGTCCTTCGACCTGCCCGGCTCCATCATTCTTTCCGGTTCCTAACAGACTTGGATTTAAAAAATAATTCTTTTTTTGTGTAAAAAGGGAATAAGCACTTACTGTTAAATTCTCGCTAAATAATGGAACTAATGTCACCAGCATAGGCTGTCTCCTTCTCTCAAAAATATATTATTAATATATCACAAAAGTGGGAAATTGGATAGATAATCCTGTTTTACCTAATGTATGTTTCATCCTTATTTTGTAGCCTTAATTGCCCATCTCATCTTTGTGGAATGTGCTCTACTGTTTTTAAAACATTCCTCTGCGGAGGGTCTGATTACTTCATCTGCAATCTCACTATAGATGCCGGTACGCTTAAATTCCTGAAATGCTTTTTTCACAATGCGGTCTTCACCGGAATGAAAGGTGAGGATGGCTGCTCTTCCACCCGGTTTCAGTATATCTGGAAGTTTTTCCATGAACATTTCTAATACTTCAAATTCATTATTCACATCAATTCTAAGCGCCTGGAATGTCCTCTGACACGACTTCTTTACTGCCTCTTTACGCTTCATCTCAGGAATAAATTGTAAGGCTTCCTCAATTACCTCATAAAGTCGTCTGGTGGTTTCGATCGTGTTTCGCTTCCTGAGATTCTTTAGAATCGCCTCGGAAATTTCATTCGCATATGGCTCATCAGCATTTTCTAGTAGCATACCCTGTAATTCTTCTTTTCTGATGGTTCTAAGCCTTTGTGCTGCCGATATGCCTATCCGTGGATTTAGCCGTAAATCCAGTGGCCCGTCTGACTTAAAAGTAAAGCCACGCTCCGGATTATCGATCTGCATGGAAGAAACACCAAGATCAGCCAGGACAAAATCAAACATCTCATCTCCCTGTGTCAGTTGATCAATATCAGCAAAGTTAAGCAATTTTGTGGTAAGAACCTCTTCTGAAAATCCTTTTTCACGCAAACGCCTAGTTGTCTTTTCCATTTCAATAGAATCAATATCCAGTGAATAAAGATGTCCCTTTCCTTGCAACTGTTCCAACATTTTTGTAGTATGTCCGCCATATCCCAGAGTGGCATCCAGACCTGCTTGTCCTGGGCTTATCTTCAGAAAAGTCAGAATTTCCTCCACCATTATAGGAATATGCATACCTGCAGGAGTGATACCCTTTTGTATTACCTTTTCAATGGTTTCCTGATACTTTTCAGGATGAAGCTCTTTATATTTCTCGTCATATTTTTTAGGATGTGTCCCTTTATATCTGACACGCCTTTTGTATTCTGACTGTCCCATTGTCTTCCTTTCTTCTTACAACAATATACTATTATCACAATTCTAGTATATAAATTTGTTGATCATATGTCAAAGTATCTTTGTATTTACCTGTTCATATGTCATCCCTACTAGTGTTTATAAAAAGCAAAAAATCCTTGAAACATCAATCACAGAATGCTCCAAGGATTCTCAATACATATTTTTATCTGATTCAAAATATAGAATGAAAGCAGCTTATCATTTTGCAATCCAATCAGAGAATTTGATAAGTCCTTCTTTACTGCCTGATAGAAATAATATATCATGTTGACGGAATATGTAATCCGGTTTCACACTTTCTATTACTGTCCCCTCATTTTCAATAGCAATAATGTTTAAATCAAAATGATTGCGTAGGTTTACGTCCTTAACTGTTTTTTCAATCATACACTCCGGAACTATTAGTTTGGAGATATTAATACGTTCACTCAGTTGTATAAAATCTAGCACCTGTGATGTTTCCAGTCGACTAGCAAGACGAATTGCCATATCCCGTTCCGGATAAACAACCTCAGCCCCCAGCTTTTCAAGAATTTCACCATGCTCCATGCTATTCGCTTTTGATATCACAAGCGGAATACCCATGCTGACTAAATTCAGTGTAGTAAGTATGGATGTATCCATTTGCTCACCTATACAAACCACGGCTACATCACAATTTTGAATTCCAGTCTCCTTGAGAGATTTCTTATCAAGTTTTTTGACTACAAATGCATTGTCTGTAAGATCTCGTATCTCCCGTACTTTTTCTTCGTCCTTATCAAGCACCAGTAGTTCTGAGCCCGATGCAGCAAGTTCTCTTGCCAGAGCATAACCAAAACGACCAAGACCCACAATACCATAATTCACTTTTTCATTTTTTATTTTTTTAAACATATTATCCTCCAATTAACCGATTGCTATATTTCCATCTGGGTAAATAATTCTTTCTCCTCTGGTAAAATACCAAAGAGATGCTATTGTCAGCGGGCCCAATCGCCCAATGTACATAATGAGTATGGACAACATTTTACTTCCGTCACATAGACCGGGTGTAATACCGGTAGAGAGACCCACTGTACCGAATGCACTTGTCACTTCAAATAATAGATCTATCATTCTTATTTCCGGTTCCAAAATAGTCATCAGATAAGTTCCGGTGATAACAACACTGAGTGCCAAAAGGGTTATCACTCCTGCTTTTCTAAAGGCCTCTTTAGGAACTGCATAATGAAATGCTTTTTCTGATCTATTCGTAGCTGCAGATTTGATTCCCTGTAGTAACACAAAAAATGTACTGGTCTTGATTCCACCACCGGTTGAACCGGGTGATGCACCAATAAACATCAAAACAGCTAATACCAAAAGCCCTGATTGCGAAAACGTTCCCAGTGGATACGTAGAAAAACCGGCTGTCCTGGCTGAAACACTATGGAAGAATGCTCCAAGCCATGTAACATCCTCTGTCATTTTTATCAAAAGCGTCCCCACTACGATCAATACAACGCTTACAGATAACACTACTTTTGCATGCATGGATAATTTTCGCCAGTTGAGGCGCTTGATCCAAAGCTCACGAATCACCAGAAATCCAATACCTCCAAAAAAAATCAGCCCGCAGGTAACAAGATTCAGCATAATATTGTCCTGATAGGGAATCAGATTTTTTAAATTCCCCAATATATCAAAACCTGAATTATTAAAAGCAGCAACCGAATGAAACAAACTAATTCCTACTGCTTTCACAAAAGAGTAATCTTGTACAAAAACGGTAAAACTAAAAATAGCACCTAAAAGTTCAAAAACCAGTGTGGTAATAAAGATATCTTTGATTAAAAGAACTAGTCCCTTTCCGGAATCCAGGTTGAATGCTTCACGTATGATGCTGCGTCCCTTCAAATTGACTTTCTTACCAATCGCAATGATGACTCCGGCACCCACTGCTGTAACACCCAAGCCACCTATCTGAATCAACATTCCCAGAAATAACTGTCCCAGTGGAGTGAATGTGTCTCCTGCATCAATTGCAATCAGTCCTGTTACACACACTGCACTTGTGGATGTATAGAGAGCATCAATATATCGAACTTCCACTCCCTCCTGTAAACTGCACGGTAGCTTAAGTAACAGCGACCCTATCAGTATAACAGCAATAAACCCGAGCGCAATGATGCGCCCAGGTGGCTGTTTCTTTATTAATTTAAACATGGTTCCGTCTCACTTTCTCTAACATCTGTAATCTTCTATTGCCGCATAATGCTTCCGGCAAATGCTCTTGTATGTAATATTATCCTTTTCGCTCTATTATACTCTTTCTCTATTCTTAATCTAGTTAAAATGTTGTTAATACTATTACTTTAATAAAATTGCATTTAAAAACCCCTTGTAATCAGCATAACAACGCTGTTTACAAGGGTATTAATACGAATTACATAAATACCTTTATACGTCCTTCTAGCGGTTGGAACTCTTTCTCTCCGGGCTCTGATGTTGGTTTTCCAAAAGGCATTTGCCCGATCAGCTTCCAATTGTCTTTTAAATCCCACTCTTTCTTCACATCTACTTCAATCAGTTCATTATAGTGCTGCAATGATGCTCCCAAACCTTCAATCTCTAATGCGCTCCAGATAACAAACTGATGCATTCCACTTGATTGCTGAGACCAAATCGGGAAGTTGTCCTTATAAAGTGCAAATTGCTCTTGAAATCCTTCAATAATACTTTGGTCTTCAAAGAATAAGACAGTGCCATATCCATTCTTAAATGAATTTATTTTATCCTCGGTTGAACCAAATTGATCAGCCGGTACGACCTTTCTCAAAGCTTCCATTGTAATATCCCACAGTCTGTCATGTTGTTTTCCTAATAGCAAAACAACCCTTGCGCTTTGCGAATTAAACGCTGAAGGGGTATGTTTCACAGCATGTTCAACTATTTCTCTAATCCGATCATCTGAGACAACTGAGTCTTTACTAATTCCATAAAATGTACGTCTGTCTTCTACTGCCTGAAAAAAATTCTTATTCATATATTTTCTCCAATTCACTTATACAATCTCTTTCAACTATTTGATATATCATTATTCTTTCCTCTAATAGATAAAATAATACTATTTTTGTTATACATGTCTAATATTTTCAATCAGTATTGCACAATATATAGAATACCAATTTCAGAAAGGAAGATACAATGGCTGAAACAATCTATGAAAAAACAGAGGGGCGCGTAAGTTATCACGACTCTGTCGAAGAAATGTTAAAACGAATCAGAGAAGATGGAATGACTAATGTATTCGACCGCTATGCCCAGCAGGAAAAAATTCGATGTAAATTCTGCCTTGAAGGATTAAGCTGCCAGCTTTGTTCGCATGGCCCATGTAGATGGAGTGAAGCAAGCGGTATTGACAAAGGTGTCTGCGGGATAGGACCGGATGCAAACGCAATGAGAAAACTGTTAATTCAGAACACCCTCGGTGCCGGCACCTACAGTCATCATGCTTACGAGGCATTCAGGACTTTAAAATCCATCGGAGAAGGAACATCCCCATTTACAATCAAAGACGAAAACAAGTTACGATTCATGTGTGAGAAGGTTGGAATTGATAACAAACAAGATATCAATCAACTAGCTGTTCAATTGGCTGATCTTCTAGAAGCTCAACAACATATCGGTATTGAAGAGCCAAATATTATGGTTGAGGCATTTGCCCCTAAAAAGCGAAAAGAAGTATGGAAAAAGCTCAGTATTTACCCCGGTGGAACAGTTCATGAAGAGCAAAACTGTGTGGCGAGTTGTCTCACAAATGTTGATGGCGATTATGTTTCCTTGGCAATGAAGGCATTACGTTTAGGCTTGGCAACCATATATAATACCCAGATTGGTCTTGAAATGGTACAAGATATAATCTTCGGCACTCCTACCCCTCACGAGGTTAATACCGATCTAGGAATATTTGATCCGGATTATATAAATATCGTATTTAACGGTCACCAACCCTGGATTGGCGCATTAACCATTGAAAAACTCAGAGATCCTATGTACCAGGAAAAAGGAAGAGCCGTAGGTGCTAAAGGTATCAGAGTTATAGGTTCTATTGAAACCGGGCAGGAGCTTCTACAAAGATATCCTATGGATGAAGTATTTGTCGGATTAATGGGAAACTGGCTTGCGATAGAGCCAATGCTTGCTACTGGTACAGTGGATGTTCTAGCTATGGATGAGAATTGCTCACCACCGTCCATTGATTCCTACGCTGAAAAATATCAAGTAGCTTTAGTATCCATCAGTACCATCATAGGCGTTCCAAGAATACAGGAAAAGATACCTTATGACCCGATTAAAGCGAATGAGATGTCGGAAAGGTTAATTGATCTGGGTATCGAAAACTTTATTAAACGCCATAACAAAATCAAGTCCCATGTTCCTAAAAGAATTCAAAAGGCAATTGCTGGCTTTTCTACCGAGGCTGTATTAAATGCTCTAGGTAATAAGCTTGACCCTTTGGTTGACGTAATTGTATCAGGTAAAATAAAGGGAGTAGTTGCATTAGTTAATTGTGCTACCTTAAGAAATGGCCCACATGATTGGAATACGGTCAACCTTACAAAAGAATTGATTAAGAGGGATATCCTAGTAGTTGCAGGTGGTTGTGGTAATCATGGTCTCGAGGTAGCAGGCCTGTGCAACTTAGAAGCTGCGAATATGGCAGGGGATGGACTCAAGGCAGTATGTGGACTATTAAAGATTCCCCCTGTATTGAGTTTTGGAACTTGTACTGATACAGGCAGAATCTCGATGTTGGTTACAGCGCTGGCCGACCATCTGGATGTAGATATACCACAACTTCCGATTGCCGTTACCGCACCGGAATGGATGGAGCAAAAAGCTACGATTGACGGAATTTTTGCGGTGGCATATGGTGCCTATACGCATTTATCTCCAACACCTTTTATCACCGGTGCTCCTAATCTAGCAAAGCTATTAACCCAAGATGTCGAAGAGTTAACCGGAGGAAAGGTTGCACTTGGCGATGATCCAGTAGAGGTAGCAAAAAATATAGAGGCTCATATTTTAGCAAAGAGAATAGGCTTAGGACTTAAATGATCATTTATAGATAAGTAGTCATAAAATGGAAAGATGTCTCAATTTTTACATCTTTCCATTTTTCTTATTTTTCATGCTATTTTTTGCAGTTGATTACAAATGCGTCTCCGTCTTTTAATGATATAATTTTCACATCTTCAAATCCAATTTCTTTTGCAAGCACTTCAATTTCATCTGGACTAAATAGTTTAAAGCCTTTTTTCGTATAGGAAGTCTTATTCATCCATTCTTTTGAGTAAATAGCATTTGAAAATATTCCACCTTTTTTTAGGGTTCTGAATATTTCATTTAAACCTTTTTTTGTATCATTCCAGAAGTAAATTGTATTTACAGAAACAATTGCATCAAAAAATTCATCATCAAAACTTAAATCACAGCAATCTCCAATATCAAAATGGATTCTGCTAGTTAAAACACCCTTTATATTTTTCTCAGTTGCTAATTTTTTCATATCTTCTGAAATATCTACTCCAGATATTCTACAACCGTATCTATTGTATAATAATTTTGTTAAATTCCCATTGCCATAGCCAATATCTAAAACATGACTATCTTTATGAATATCTAATGAGTTTACTATACCAAAATATAGTTTTTTATTAATCACATTCATTACTAAACAGCAAATGCTTCCAAAAACCCCTCTGGGTTTGCCAAATTGTGAACCAATGTATTCTGATAATTTCATTATGTTCCTCCATTGTACTGTTACTATATATTCATCTTAGTTG